>JAJRXB010000004.1 GCA_024276515.1 Chloroflexota bacterium | reverse complement strand
TATCCGCGCCGGAATGGGGATTCCGGCGCTGCCAGGCGTTCATCGTCCTATCGCGTAGCCCCGGAATCCCCATTCCGGGGCGGTCCCCGGCCTCCGGCAGATGGCGCGGATGGAGGGGATTTTACAGCCCTTCTTCTCACAATTGGTATTAGTCCAAAGGAGAGACCCCAATGGCCAAAGTCGAAGGTTCTATTCACATCAACGTCTCGCCAGAGCGGGTGATGGAGGCCCTGCTCGACGTGGCGGCCGCCCCGGAGTGGACCCCCAGCCTGGAGAAGGTGTGGGACGTGCAGGGGCACGGCCTCGGCTGCACCTACCAATGGCGATACAAGATGGGCGGGATGAGCTTTGAAGGCAGCACTGAGATCACCGAGGCCACCGCCGACCGCATGGTGATGAAAACCACCGGCGGCATTCCCAGCACCTGGACCTGGACGCTGACCCCTGCCAACGGTGGCACCGACCTGCAGGTGACGGTCGAGTACACCGTCCCCGGCTCGGTGCTGGGCGCCATCGCCAACAAGCTGGTCATCGAGCGCCAAAATCAAAAAGAGACCGACCAAACCCTCGCCAACCTCAAGGCTCGCCTGGAGGGATGAAGATTCTGGCTCTTATCCCGGCTTACAATGAGGCGGCCCACATCGCCGACGTGGTGACCGGCGTCCGGGCTCACCTGCCGGCTCTGGTGGTGGACGACGGTTCGACGGACGACACCGCCGCCCGCGCAGAGGGGGCCGGCGCGACCGTGCTGCGCCAGGTTTCCAACCAGGGGAAAGGGGTGGCGCTGCGGGCTGGCTTTCGTTGGGCGCTGGACGAAGGGGTCGAGGCCGTCCTCACCCTCGACGCCGACGGACAGCACGACCCGGCCGAGATCCCCAAATTTTTGCGCGCCTACGCCGCCCGCCAGGCAGACCTGATCGTCGGCGCGCGGGATTTCGGCCAGATGCCGCTCGTCCGTCGTCTTTCCAACACGGTGGGGCGATGGGCTTTCTCGTGGGCGCTGGGTCAATCCGTCCGCGACAACCAATCCGGCTACCGGCTGGTCGGCCGCCGCCTGATGGAGGCGGTGCTGGTCAGTGGCGAGGCCGGCTTTGAGTTTGAGGTGGAGATGATCGTCACTTGCGTGCGACGTGGTTTCACGCTGGACTGGGTCCCTATTCGCACCATCTACGCCGGCGAACGGAGTCACATCCACCCCTGGCACCACACGGTCAACTTTTTCCGCGTGGTGTGGCAAACGCGGAGGAGAAGGGGGTAGGGAGTGCGGAGCAGGGAGTAGTGCACTGTCAAGCTGATTCTGATGGGTAGTAGGGCAATCACATCTAAATTCAAAGTAAGGGCAGACCCGTGTGTCTGCCCTGGCGCTGGGCGGACACGCAGATCCGCCCCTACCCAATGCGGATAGGGGACATAGTGTCTGCTCAGTGGCAGGGAGAAATCGGCTATGAGTCATCGGTCATCGACCATCGGCCATCGGCTATCGGCTATGAACCATCGGCCATCGGCCCGGAGTGAGTTCCTGTCGGGCGTGGGCGCCATGCTGCCGCTGTTGGTGGGGGTGGCTCCCTTTGGCCTGATCTTCGGTGCGCTGACGCCGGCGGCCGGGTTGTCGGCGGCGGGGGCTATGGCGATGTCGGCCTTCGTCTTCGCCGGGTCGGCCCAGTTCATCGCCGCCGGGCTGTTGGCAGCGGGGACCGGCCCCTGGCTGATCGTGCTGACGACGCTGGTGGTCAACCTGCGCCATCTGCTCTACGGGGCCACCCTGGCTCCCCATTTGCGACACCTGCCTCATCGCTGGCAAACCCTGCTGGCTTACGTCACCACCGACGAGTCGTATGCCGTTTCCATTTTGCGCTACCAGTCGGACGACGAGTCGCCGTGCAAGCACTGGTATTTTTTGGGGTCGGCGTTGACCCTCCTGACAGTCTGGCTGGCGACGACAGCGGTGGGGATCGCTGCCGGTCAGGCCATCCCCGCCCCGTTGTCCTGGGGCCTGGATTTTGCGCTGCCCGTCACCTTTATCGGCCTGCTGATTCCCCACGTGAAGGGCCGTCCCACTCTGGCGGCGATGGCCGTCGCCGGTCTGACGGCCGTCGCCGCTCACCGGCTGCCCAACAACCTGTGGCTGCTGCTGGCCGCGCTGGCGGGCGTCGCCGCTGGCGTCTGGGCCGAGCGTATCTGGCCTTCTCTAGATCAGCCATCTGACTGACTTCCCAGGTCACGCGATGCGTGAAACGTGATGCGTGAGGGCGTTCACGTTTTACGCATCACGTAGGTTATTCGGTGGAGGTAAACTACCAAACTGTGAAGCTGCTTTCTTTGCTCTATGTACCATCCTATGAAGCCCTTCTCATCGCCGGGATGGCTCTGGTGACCTTTGCCACCCGCTACACGATGATCGCCCTGCTGGGCCGAATCTCGGTCCCGGCCGGCTTGTTGCGTGCCCTGCGCTACGTGCCGGCCGCCGTGTTGACCGCGCTCATCGTGCCGGCGTTGGTGATTCCTGCGGACGAGACCCTGGCCCTCACCTGGCGCAACGCCAATCTGGTGGCCGGGCTGGTGGCGATCCTCGTCGCCTGGCGCACACGCCATTTGCTTTTCACCATTGTCGTCGGGATGGGGACGTTCTGGCTATGGCGGTGGGGGTTGACGTTCATCGGAGGTTCGCTTTGACCAAGTTGCGCTGCCGGTTGCCGACTCTCACCCGACGGGCCTGGCCGGATGCGGCGATCATCCTTGTCCTGATCCTGCTGCCGACGCTTTTCTTTTGGCGACTGATCGCCCCCAACCCGGCGGACCGGATGAACGTCCCCGCCGGTGACTTCACCGGGCAATATTACCCCCTGCGGGCCTACGCCGCCCGCGAGTTGACCGCCGGCCGGCTTCCCTTGTGGAATCCATCTCCCTACGGCGGCCAGCCCGCCCTGGCCGACATTCAGTCGGGAGCCCTCTACCCGCCGCAAATCGTCGAGGCCTTTCTGCTCCATTGGCTGGGACTGGGCTTTCCGGTGTGGGCGCTGGAATTGCAGGTCATCGCCCACCTGGCGTGGGCGGCGGTCGGCGCCTACCTGCTCGGCCGGCGGCTGGCCCGGGGGGCAGGAGAATCGCCCCGCAACGCCCGTTTCGCCGGGACGGTCGTCTCGCTGGTCTTTACCTACAGTGGCTACCTGACCGGTTTCCCTGTCCAGCAGTTGACCATCCTGGAGGTCAGCGCCTGGGCCCCGTGGGTGTTGTGGGCGATGGACAGGCTGGTCGGGAGCCGGAGACCGGAGATTGAAGGTCGGAGATCGGAGGTTGGGGATTGGGCGCTGGCCGGTCTGGTGCTGGGACTTTCGCTGCTGCCCGGCCATCCCCAAACGTCGCTTTACGTGCTCTACGTTGCCGTTGCCTTTTACCTCTTCCGCGTCTTGTCTCAGCGGTCAGTGGTCGGCGGTCAGCGGTCAACCGTCAGTTATCTGCTATCTGCCATCGGCTACCTGCTATCGGCTATCTTGTTGGCCTTTGCCCTGGCGGCCGCCCAACTGCTGCCCACTCTGGAGTTCATCGCTCGCTCCCCTCGTGCCAACCTGAGCTACGACGCCGTCAGCTTTGGGCTGCCCCTGCACGAACTGGTGTCGGTGGTCTATCCCGGCTACTTCGGCGGCTCGCCGGAGTACGTGGGAATCCTGCCGATGGTGCTGATTGGCCTGTCGCTGGCCCTGGGCCGGCCCCGTCGAGAGATAGCCTTCTGGACGATAGTCGGCCTGCTGGCGATGCTGCTGGCCTTCGGCGGCAACACCTTTCTGTACCCTCTTTTCTATTTGCTGGCCCCCGGCTTCGACGCGGTGCGCCACCAGGAGCGGGCTTTCCTGGTCTACGCGCTGAGCGCGGCGGTGCTGAGCGGCTACGGCGCGCTGGTCTTGGTGACGCCGCTGGACCGAGTCCGCCGGGCGGCGCTGGCCCGTTTTGCGCGGGGACTGCGGGCCGTCTTCTGGGCCGCGCTGGCGCTGACCGCCCTCTTCTTCTACGGCTGGGTGGGGAGCGAGCACGCCGACCTCTTCGCCGGCGTGCTGCGGCATCACGTCTTCGGGCTGGTGTTGCTGGCGGGGAGCCTGGTCCTGCTGGCCCTGCGCCGACGCGGGCGCGCGCTGCGCCGGCCGTGGGGGATGGCGCTGGTCGCCGGCTGGATCGCCTTCAACCTGTTCAGCGTCAACTGGCGCTTCAATTTGGAGCAGCGGGGAGAGGCCGGCCCCTTTGCCCCCACCCCGCTGACCGAGTACCTGCGCGGTCGGGTGGCTGCTGCCCAGGAGCCGGTGCGCATCGCCAGCGCCGGACTGCTGCCGGGCGGACCGGGCGCGGCCTCGGTCTACGGGCTGCACGACGTCACCGGCAACACGCCGTTGCACCTGGCTGCTATCGAGGCCTTCGAGGAACGAGTCCCTGAGTGGCGTCGCTGGCAACTGCTGAACGTGCATTACGTCCTCAGCCAGCGCGACCTGGACGGCCCCGGCCTGACCCGCGTCTTCCCCCCCGGCGACCCGGTCGAAGGCCAGGTGCGAGTCTACGCGATGGGTGATCCCTTCCCCCGCGCCTGGGTGGTCCACGCCGTCGAGGTCATCCCCGACGGGGAGGCGGCGCTGGCCCGGCTGAGCGCCGACGACTTCGACCTGCGTCGGGCCGCGGTGGTGGCCAGGCCGCTCGGCGTCACCCTGCCCGGCCCCACCGATGGCTCCTCGGCGCGGGTGACGGCCTTCGCTCCCAACGAAATCATTGTGGAAGTGACTGCCGTTGCCGACGGCCTGCTCGTTTTGAGCGAGGTCACCTACCCGGGCTGGCGGGCCAGCGTGGACGGCGAATCGGTCCCCCTGGTCCGCGCCGACGGCGTGCTGCGCGGCGTTTCGATTCCCGAAGGTCAGCACACCGTCCGCGTGTGGTACGCGCCGACCAGCGTCCGCGTGGGGTTGGGGGTTTCGGCCCTGGCGTTGATTTTCGTTGGTGGCGTGGGGGGCTGGTGCGTGATGCGAAAACGGAGTCGAGGCTTCAGCCGGGGACTCGGCGCGAAACCCGGCTAAAGCCTGGACTCCAGATTCGTGTGAAAGGCTCTCCAGGGTGCATTTGAGGCACTTGCCATCTTGCACCCATTCGCCTTTCATGCCATAATGACCACACGTCGCTGCAACTGGCGACGCGCGTCACGTAGGAGCATGCACTACGCAGTACATGGGAGGAAAAGCTATGCGTCGTCCTGGCCTGTGGGTTGCCAACGGTGGCCCGACCGACCCTGTCAAGATGTTGAGCTGGCGTCCCGGTTCCCTCACCAGCTTCTTTGACTACCTGACCGCCAACAGAGTGTGGGACTACAAGGCCCAGAATCCCGAAATCCCCGTCATCGTTCGCTTTCAACATCCTTATCAATGGCACCAGGACCCGGCCGGCTGGGCCCGCTCGTTGGGAGAGATGGTCGCCAGCAAGTGGCCGGAGTTGCAGAGCCTCGACCCTTACGTTTACTTCGCCAACGAGGTGAACCTGCACTACGAGAACGGCGACAACGACCCCGGCAATCAACATCTTTACGAAACGCGCGAGTTCTACCAGCGTTACGCCGACTGGGTGCGGATGACCGCCGACCACATCAAACAGCGCACGCCGGAGATGAAGCTGGTTTGCCCTCCCTTTGCCTTTGGTCATCACGAGGACGGCGCGCCCGACGAAGATGGCAACCCCACCGAGGGATGGGCTGGCTACGACTACCTGGCCGATACCATCCGCGACTACTTCGACAACGTCATCACCTTCCACGCTTACTGGGGACAGGCGGGGGGCAGCGTCCGCGATTGGCTTTACGATCCCAACCTGTCGAGTTGGTACGCCTTCCGCTGGCGACGGGTGCTCAAGCTCTTCGAGCGGCAGTATGGCATCCAGGCGCGGGTCATTATAGACGAGGCCGGCAACTTCGGCGCCGATGACCCCGATTTCACCGACCAGATTATCTACCACGCCCGCGAGTGCCTGGCCGACGAACGGGTCATCGCCGTCACCTACTTTTTGTGGGAAGACCCCACCAACAGCCCCGGCAACCTGCCCAATTCCTGGGTGCAGCGTTGCCTGAATTTGGACGACCACGTCGCCCGGCTGGCCGCTATGCCCGACGTGGAGGTCCAGGTCAGCGGGCCGACGATCCGCCTGCTGTTGAACGACGGCACGGTGCGGGTGATGCCCGTCGAAGAATATTTGCAGGGCGTCGTCCCGGCCGAAATGTACGCCAGTTGGCCGTTGGAGGCGCTCAAGGCTCAGGCCGTCGCCTCGCGCAGCTACGCGATGTACGCCATCCAGCGTCCCCGCCACCCCAATGCCGACCTCTGCACCGACCCGGCCCATTGCCAGGCCTACAACGCGGCGCGGATCCATCCCAATTCCAACGAGGCGATCCGCCTGACCGAAGGGGAGGTGGTTGAATATCAGGGTGAGGTGGCCAACGCCGTCTTTTCTGCCAATTGCGGCGGCTACACCGTGGCCAACGAAGTTGGCTTTGCCAGTAGCAGTGGCCCGCCGCCGCCTCCCGTGCCTTACCTTCGCCCTGTGCCTTGCATCAACCCCGGCCCCAAAAAGGGGCACGGCGTGGGTATGTGTCAGTGGGGAGCCCACGACATGGCCCAGGCCGGCGATGACTACCGGACGATCCTCACCCATTATTACACGGGGGTCAACGTCTCGTCCGGGGCGTTGCTCGAGCCGGGCATCATCCGGGGGATGGTGTATGACCAGACGGGCCGGGCTCTGGCCAACGTGCGATTGCGCCTGTCGCGGGAGGGCTGGAGTGGCGAAACGACCAGCGGACCCGACGGCGGCTATACTTTCCCTGGACTGCCGGCTGCCACCTACAGCCTCCAGGCCGTGGACTACGACGCGCGGCGTGACGGATTGATTCTGGCCGCCGGTCAGGAATTGGTGATAGACCTGGTGCTTCAGCTCCCGTCGGCCGGCTGGACGATGCGGATCGAGCGCAAAGCCGGTCTCCCGCTCCTCGTCGGCTCGATGCCCCGGGCCGGCATCGAGGTTACGGTGGTCGATCCCTTTGGCAATGCAACCACAACTTTCAGCGGCAGCAAGCCAGAATATGGCGTGGGCGGCTTCGAGATTTGGGCGCCGCACGTCGGAACCTATCAGGTGCGCTTCCTCGACCAGGCCTTCGACGTGCCGATGAATGGGCAGTTTACCCACGTCACCTTCTCCGAAGAGGAAGGCCCCGCCGCCCAGGGCGTCGTCAGCGGGGTGTTGCGTGATTATGCCGGCGTGCCCCAGCCGGGGCGACAGATCACGCTGGCCGGCGTCGAGCTATCGCGCACGGTGACGACCGGCACCGACGGCGGGTTTCGCTTCGATGGCCTGCCTGCCGGGACCTTCACCCTGAGCGTGGCGGGGACCAACGTGACCCAAACCGTCCAGTCCGATGGGCGCACCCCCGTCACCGTGGACCTGGCGCTGCCTCCGCCTGCCGCTGGCGAGTGGTCTATGGAGGTGACACGCGGGACCGGTCTGCCCCTGCTGGTGGGGAGCTTGCCTGAGGCGAACGTCCCGGTCACCATCACCGGCCCGTCGGGCCAGACGGTCCAGGTGATGAGTGGCAGCAAGCCGGAATATGGGGTAGGTGGCTTCGAGACGTATGCACCCCAGAACGGCCCCTACACCATCCAATTCCTCGACCAGACCTTCACCCTGCAAATGGACGGTCGCTTCACCCGCGTCACCTTCACCCGGCGGGGGGTGGTCGAGCCTCAGGTGCGGCTGGTCTCGCCGCCGATGCCCTCCTCCCAGGCCAATGCCTGGTTCCAATACTTTGAGTCCGACGAGCAAACGCGCGGCCTTTTCACCCTGGTAGAAGAAACGTGACACAACTTTCTCTGTTCGGCGAACTGACACCGCGCGTCTATAGCGTCGGCGCCATCACCACCTACATCAAAGAGCGGCTGGAGGTAGACCTGACCCTGCAAGACCTGTGGTTGGAGGGCGAGATCTCCAACTGGCGACGGGCCGCTTCCGGTCACGTCTATTTCACGCTCAAAGACCCCGATGCGAGCATCCGTTGCATCTTGTGGCGTTCCACCGTCCAGCGACTGAACTACCTGCCGGCCGGCGATGGCGAGGCGGTGCTGGCCCACGGGCGTATCTCGGTCTACGAGCCGCAGGGGCAGTATCAGTTTTACGTGGATGACCTGGAACCGGTGGGGCTGGGCGCGCTGCACGCCCAGTTTGAGCGGCTGAAGGCGCGTTTGGCCCAGGAGGGTCTGTTTGACGAGGCGCGCAAGCGGCCTCTGCCCCCCTTCCCCCGGCGCATTGGCATCGTCACCTCGCCGGTTGGCGCGGCACTGCGCGACGTACTCAACGTGCTGCGCCGACGCTATCCTCTGGCCGAGGCGATTCTAGCACCCACCCAGGTGCAGGGCGAAGACGCGCCGCCGCAAATCGTGGGCGCGCTCCGGGCGTTGAGCGAGGTGGCAGGGGTGGACGTCATCATCCTGGCGCGCGGTGGGGGATCACTGGAAGACTTGTGGGCCTTCAACGACGAGCGGGTGGCGCGGGCGGTGGCGACGTCGCCTGTGCCGGTGGTGTGCGGCGTGGGCCACGAGACCGACTTCACCATCGCCGACTTCGCCGCCGACCTGCGCGCGCCCACCCCCTCGGCCGCCGCCGAGCTGGCCACGCCCGACCGGAATGAGTTGGTCCGCCGCCTGGGAAGACTCCGGGCACAACTGGCAGTGACCCTGGGCGAAGCCATCGCCCGGCGACGGCGCCTGCTGACAGGTGAAGTGCGGGCCTTGCGGCGGCTTTCGCCCCAAACCTGGATTGACCGGCGACGGCAGCGCGTGGACGATTTCAGCCACGCCGCCCAAACGGCCATCGCCCATCAGTTGATGCTGGGACGTGAACGACTCAACGGGCTGTCGCTGCGACTGTCGGCTCTGAACCCCGAAGCGACGCTGGCCCGGGGCTACGCCGTCGTCCGCCGCGCCGACGATGGCCGTGTGGTGAGGCGCGTTGGGCAGGTATCGCCCGGCGACCGCCTGTCGGTGCAGGTGTCCGACGGGATATTCGAGAGTATCGTCCGGGGGGAGGATGAGAATGAGCGAGGTTGAGAACCTGAGTTTTGAGGAGGCTTTCGCCGAATTGGAAGAGGTGGTCCAACAGTTGGAAGCAGGCGACCTGACGTTGGATCAGGCGATGACTCTTTTTGAGCGAGGGATGGCCCTGGCGGCGCATTGCAACACCCGGCTCGACGCCGCCGAACTGCGGGTGCAGCAATTGTCACCCGCGCCGGGCGAGGGTTACGATTTGACCCCCTTTGAGGAACACCTGCCGGGTGAAAACAGCTTGTAGCCGTTCAGGGTAGCACCCCACTTAATCGTGGTCCGGGGTGAGAGGACGCCCTACACGGTCACCACTGTCATTGCGAGCGAAGCGACGCAATCTCCGGCCTGCAATACGGGGATTGCTTCGTCCGTTTCACTCCCTCGCAATGACATATCACTTACAGGACTTACGCAGTTGGTGAGATCGAAAATCCAATAAGACCTCACAGGTTTCCACAGGCTCTCCAAAGCGTAAAAATGTGCCCGTTTGGGTATGAGTTCATCTACCAGGCACTGTTCAAAAACCTGTGAGGTCTCAAGTGCGTAACTCCTGTCACTTACTTTTCTACCACTACCAATATCTTAAATGAATGAGGTGACATAATGACTACGACTCAACCCCAATGTGCGTATTGCGAACGCAGCAGTGACCAGGTGCCTTTGATGGCGTTGCGCTATCAAGGGGCAGAAGCGTGGATCTGTCCCCAGCACCTGCCGATTCTGATTCACAAGCCGGCTCAATTGGTGGGCAAGCTGCCCGGGGCGGAGCACCTGGCTCCCCAGAAGGGGCCTGGACATCACCACGATTGAGGGCCAGGTGATTGTTCGTCTCGGCCTTGCGAAGGTTGCCGACAAAACCTTCGCAAGGCTTATCGCAAAATCTCTCCGGTGTCCTGAGTGGGCAATCCAAATCGGGTGCGGCAAAATGGGTCGAAGGTAGGGGCGAACCGGCCCCGTGCCGGGATGGTATGTGTAGCGCGAGCAAGGTGACAGTCACCTTGTTCGGCATGACACGTTGGTCTGCTCCCCTGGTCCGCCGGGGGGCTGCAATGCACCAACTCGCTTTGAACACACCCATCCAAATCCAACAGAGTTGCGAGGTAAGAAGCGGTGGACACATCAAGCGCGATTGGCATCGTCAGCATCGTCGTCCAACTTATCTTCCTGGAAGGCATCCTCTCCATAGACAACGCGGCTGTGCTGGGGGCGATGGTTTCCGTGCTGCCGGAAGACAAGCCGGTGCCCTATCCCAAACCCCTCAAGTTCCTGCAAGGCTTCACCGACCGGGTGCTGGGCATGCAGCAGATGGCGGCCCTCAAGGTCGGTTTGCTGGGAGCTTATCTAGGCCGGGGCCTGATGTTGGTGCTGGCCGCCTGGGTCATCGAGAATCCATTCCTCAAAATCCTGGGGGCCGCTTACCTGATCAAACTGGCCTTTGATCACCTGTCGGTGGCCGACCAGC
>JAJRXB010000089.1 GCA_024276515.1 Chloroflexota bacterium | reverse complement strand
GCCTTCGTGGTGCTGGAGGCCCTGCCACTGACGCCCAACGGCAAGGTGGACCGCCGGGCGCTGCCGGCGCCCGATGGAGCACGACCGGAATTAGAAACACCTTACGTGATGCCTCAAACCGGGATAGAGCGGGCCATCGCCGCTGTCTGGCAGGAGGCGCTGAACGTAGAGAAGGTGGGAGTACACGACAACTTCTTCGACCTGGGCGGGCATTCGTTAATGATGGTTAAGGTTCACAGCAAATTGCAAGAAACATTTGAAAAAGATTTATCCATCGTCGAAATGTTCAGATACCCCACCATAAGCGCCCTGGCCGAATATCTGGCCCGAGGACCCGGCGACCGACCTTCTCTCCAGCAAGGCCACGACCGGGCAAAAAAGCAAAAAGAAGCGATCAAGCAACGCGCACAACGCATGCGAGCCATCTCACAGAGACGGGCAGCCGGGCGACACCGTGACAAATCAACGTAAAGCACCAGGTGTGACGATGAGCAACTCGGAAGCGCACGATTCCATAGAAGGCCTGGACATAGCCATTGTTGGCATGGCGGGCCGTTTTCCAGGAGCCAGAGACCTTGACGAGTTCTGGCAGAATCTGCGAGACGGGGTAGAGTCGATTTCCTTCTTTACCGACGAAGAAGTAGAGACCGCCGGTGTAAACTCCGCTTTGTTGAAAAATACCCATTACGTCAAAGCGGGGGGCGTGCTGGAAGACGTGGAGCTGTTTGACGCTTCGTTCTTCGGCTTCTTCCCTATGGAAGCCGAGATTACGGACCCCCAACACCGCATCTTCCTGGAATGCGCCTGGGAAGCCCTGGAAAATGCCGGCTATGACCCTGAATCTTATGAAGGTTTGATCGGTGTTTACGCGGGTGTGAGCATGAACACCTACTTGTTGTTCAACCTTCTTCCAAACCGTGGCGTTATGGAGTCCGTGCACAGTGATCAACTTACAATTGGAAACGGCAGGGACTATCTGCCCACACGGGTTTCCTACAAATTGAACCTGAAGGGGCCGAGTGTCAACGTTCAAACCGCCTGCTCCACCTCGCTGGTCGCCGTCCATCTGGCCTGCCAGGGCTTGTTGTCTTACGAATGTGACATGGCTTTGGTCGGTGGCGTTTCGATATCCCTTCCGCAGAAGAGAGGCTACCTCTATCAAGAGGGCGGGATCGCTTCTCCCGATGGACACTGCCGAGCCTTTGACGCGAAGGCTCAGGGAACGATCGGCGGCAACGGTGTGGGCATTGTCGTTTTAAAGCGGCTGGCGGACGCTCTCGCCGATGGAGACAATATTCTCGCGGTGATCAAAGGTTCGGCCATCAACAACGACGGCTCTTTGAAAGTTGGCTATACCGCGCCCAGTGTGGAAGGTCAGGCGGAAGTGATTGCGACGGCCCAGGCCATCGCCGGCGTTGACCCCGAAACCATCCGCTACGTCGAAGCCCACGGAACAGGCACGGCCCTGGGGGACCCCATCGAAATCGCGGCGCTGACCCAGGTCTTTCGGGCCAGCACCCAGGCAAAAGGCTTCTGCGCCATAGGCTCCCTGAAAACAAACATCGGGCACCTGGACGCGGCAGCCGGTGTGGCCGGCCTGATCAAGACTGTGTTGGCGCTCAACCACAAGATGATCCCTCCCAGTTTGAATTTTGAGGAGCCCAACCCCAAGATTGATTTTGAGAACAGTCCCTTTTATGTCAATACCGAGCTTTCCGAATGGAAAGCCCCTGCCGACGGCGTTCCTCGCCGGGCCGGGGTCAGCTCTTTCGGCATCGGCGGCACCAACGCCCACGTCGTCGTCGAAGAGGCCCCTGCCCTCGAACCTTCCGGAGACTCCCGGCCCTGGCAATTGCTGCTCCTGTCCGCCAAGACCGACTCGGCGCTGGAGACCGTCACCTCGAATCTGGCCGACCACTTGAAGCAACACCCCGATCTCAACCTGGCCGACGTGGCTTACACGTGCCAGGTGGGCCGGCAGGCTTTCGACCATCGTCGGATGGCCGTCTGCCGGGACCTGGAAGACGCTGTGGATGCTCTGGAAACGCTGGACCCCCAACGAGTCTTTACCGCCTTTCACGAACCCGGTGATCGCCCCGTCGCGTTTATGTTCACCGGGCAGGGAGCTCAATACGTGAATATGGCGCTGGAACTTTATCAGGTGGAGCCGACTTTTCGCCGGCAAATTGACCTTTGCTCGGAACTCCTCAGCCCTCACCTGGATTTTGACCTGCGCGATTTGCTCTACCCGGCCGAAGGAAGAGTGGAAAAGGCTTCCGCGCAACTCCGCCAGACGGTCGTCACCCAGCCGGCGCTCTTCGTGATCGAGTACGCCCTGGCCAGGTTGTGGATGGAGTGGGGCGTTCGGCCCCAGGCGATGATCGGCCACAGCATCGGCGAATACGTGGCCGCCTGCCTGGCCGGGATTTTCTCTCTGGAAGATGCCTTGGCCCTGGTAGCCGTCCGGGGTCGTATGATGCAAGCACTGCCCGACGGCGCTATGCTCAGCGTGCCCCTGCCAGAGGACCAGGTTCGCCCGCTGCTGAACGAGAAACTCTCCCTGGCCGTGATCAATGCGCCGACCCTGTGTGTCATTTCAGGCCCCACCGACGCTGCGAACGAATTGGAGAACCATCTCACCGAAAAAGGTCTGGTCTATCGCCGCCTGCACACCTCCCACGCCTTCCATTCCAGGATGATGGAGCCCATCCTGGAGCCATTCACCGAGCGGGTTGCCAGCGTAGAGCTAAACCTTCCCCAGATTCCCTTCGTGTCCAACGTCACAGGGACCTGGATCACGGCCGAGGAGGCCACAGACCCACGCTATTGGGCCAGACACCTGCGCCAGACCGTCCGCTTCGCCGACGGCGTTGGCGAGTTGTTGAAAGAACCGGCTCGAATCCTGCTGGAGGTCGGCCCTGGGCGCACGTTGAGCACCCTGGTCAGACAACATCCCGATAGCACGGGTGATCGAGTGGTGCTCTCTTCGCTGCGCCATCCAAAGGACCAGCAATCGGACGTTGCGTTCTTGCTCAACACGCTGGGCAGACTCTGGCTCGCAGGGGTCAGGGTGAATTGGTCGGGATTCTACACCCACGAGCGCCGCCGTCGGCTCCCCCTGCCGACGTATCCCTTCGAACGACAGCGCTACTGGATTGAACCGGGGGGACAGCCCTACGAATTCGGCGCCCGTCCGGCACGCGAAGTGTTGCACAAAAAGCCAGACGTGGCCGAATGGTTCTACGCGCCTTCGTGGAAGCGCGCCGACCTGTCAGTCGCGTTTGAACCGGACGGTTTGGCGGATCAAAAGGGCTGCTGGCTGATTTTCGGCGACGAGAGCGGGTTGGGGACTCAAATGGCCAAACGATTGGAGGGACAGGGCCAGGACGTCGTCATGGTGATGGCCGGAACTCGGTTTGACCAGGTCAACGATCGTGCGTACACCCTCAATCCCCGAAAGCGGGATGACTACGATGCGTTGATCCAGGCCCTTCGCTCTCGGGACAAGACTCCCGAAACCATCGTCCATCTTTGGAGCGTCGCGCCGGATGACCCTATGCCATCAGGGGACCAGTCTGTCGAGAGAGCGCAGGACCTGGGTTTCTATAGCTTGCTCTTCCTGGCGCAGGCCCTGGGAAAACAAAACGTCGCGGAGCCTCTCCAAATCGGCGTCGTGTCGACGAACCTTCAGGAGGTAACCGGCGAAGAGACGTTATGCCCGGAGAAAGCGACCCTGTTGGGGCCCTGTAAAGTCATCCCGCAGGAATACCCAAACATCACCTGCCGGAGCATTGACGTTCCCGTCCCCGGATCGGGGACTTTCCAAAGGGAAAAGCTGGCGGACAAACTGATAGCCGAACTCACAACCAACCCGCCCGATTTGACGGTGGCCTATCGAGGAAAACACCGTTGGGTCCAGACTTTTGAGTCCGTGCAGTGGGATGGCCCTCCCGAAGGGACGACACGGTTGCGAGAAGAGGGCGTCTATCTCATCACCGGCGGCCTGGGCCGCATCGGTCTGGTGCTGGCCGAACATCTGGCCCGGACCGCGCGGGCGAAATTGATCCTGGTGGGACGTTCGGTCTTGCCAGAGAGAGACGAGTGGGAGCAATGGCTGGCAACCCACGACGGTCGAGATAGCACAAGCCACAAGATACGAAAAGTGCAGGCCCTGGAGGCACTGGGAGCAGAGGTCATGGTTGCCAGCGCCGACGTGGCCGATCAGGGACAAATGCAAGAGGTGATCACGCGGGCCTGCGAGCGATTTGGCGTGCTCCACGGCGTGATCCACGCCGCAGGAATCGTTGGAGAAGAATCGGTTATGGCGGTTCAAGAGGCAGACCGGGCCAGATGCGAACGGCAATTTCAGGCCAAAGTGCGCGGACTGCTGGCGTTGGAAAAAGTTTTGCAGGGCAAAACGCTCGACTTCTGCCTTTTGGGTTCCTCCCTGTCGTCCGTTTTGGGAGGATTGGGCTTCGTTGCCTATTCCGCGGCGAACCACTTTATGGATGCCTTCGCCCACAAGCACAACCAGACGAGCACAGTGCCCTGGATCAGCATCGATTGGGACGGCTGGCAATTCGGAGAAGAGCAGCACCAGGCCGCAAGGACAGCGACGGCCGAACTGGCGATGACGCCAGAAGAGGGTGTGGCGGCCTTTGAACGAGCCTTGTCCCTGGGCGAGGTGACCCAGATCGTCCTCTCGACGGCCGATCTGGAGGCCAGAATCAGCCAGTGGGTTAAGCGAGAACCTTTGCAGAAGACAAAGCCGGAGGGACGGGAGGAGAGCGCCGCGCGCCACCCACGTCCGCAGTTGCCAACCCCCTACGTTGCGCCCCGCAACGATCTGGAGCAAACCGTCGCCGAGATGTGGCAAACGGTGCTGGGCATCGAGCAGGTGGGCGTCCACGACAACTTCTTCGAGTTGGGCGGGCATTCCCTGCTGGCCACCCAACTCATTTCCCGGCTGCGCGACACCTACCGGGTGGAATTGCCTCTGCGCGACCTCTTTGAAAAGCCCACTGTGGCCAGCCTGGCCGAGAGCATCGAGACATTCCGGTGGGCAACCCAGGTCTCGCTGGCTCCCCCCAGCGCCGCAGGGGACGACCGCGAAGAGGGAGAACTGTGACCACCACCGAGTTTTTGTCTTACCTTCGCAGTCTGGACGTGAAAATCTGGGCGGACGGTGATCGTCTGCGCTATAGCGCCCCCAGGGGGACGCTGACACCGGCCCTGCGCGCGGAGCTGGCCGAGCGCAAGGCAGAAATCCTCACATTTCTGCGCAAAGCCGACGTGGCCGCGCGCTCCGTCGCTCCACCCATCGAGCCAGCCCCCCGAGACGGGGCCCTGCCCCTCTCCTTCGCCCAGCAACGACTCTGGTTCCTCGACCGGCTGGAGCCTGACAGCCCTTTATACAATATCCCCGCCGCCCTGCGCATCGAGGGACCGCTGGACGTGATGGCACTGGAGAGGAGCCTGAACGAAATCGTGCGCCGCCACGAAGCCTTACGCACCACCTTCACCACCGTGGACGGAGAAGCAACCCAGGTCGTCGCCCCGGCGTTGACCATCCCCCTGCCGGTGGTGGACCTGACCGACCTGCCCGAAGCCGAGCGAGAGACGAAAGCCCTGCGGCTGGC
>JAJRXB010000088.1 GCA_024276515.1 Chloroflexota bacterium | reverse complement strand
GAATGGCGCGAATAAAAGTAGGCTTAATTACGGGACTTACGCAGTTGGTGAGGTCGAAAACCCGATAAGACCTCACAGGTTTCCACAGGCTCTCCAAAGCGTGAAAATGTGCCCGTTTGGGTATGAATTTATCTACCAGGCACTGTTCAAAAACCTGTGAGGTCTCAAGTGCGTAAGTCCTGTCAATCAGGATACACCAGAAACAGGGGCGTTCCAGCCGAACGCCCCTGCCTCGTATGGGATGGCCGTTGGTCAGGAGAGATATTCGGTGACGCACACCGTCCGCATTTTGCTGGTTGGCCTGGGCAACCTGGGCCGCCGGTTCTGCGACCTGTTGGTCGAAAAGGGTCCCCACGTCGAGGCCCGTTATGATCTGCGCCTGCTGCTGGTCGGCGCCGCCGACAGCCGAGGGGTGGCCTACGATCCTCACGGCATAGACCCCGCTCGCCTCTCCGCGATCAAGCAGGCCGGGGGCAGCGTCGCCGACCTCCTCGGCACAGGCCGGCCGGGGCAGGCCGCCGAACTGGTGAGCCAGGCAAAGGCGGACCTCCTTTGCGAGGCATCGCCGGTCAACCTGCCCCAGGGAGCGGAGCCGGGCCTGACCCACGTCCGCGTCGCCCTGGAGCGAGGTATGCACGTGGTCACTCCCAACAAAGGCCCCCTGGTCCTGGCCTACCAGCAACTCCACCCCCTGGCCGCCCGTCACGGCGTGCAACTCCGCTTCGATGGCACCGTCGCCGGGGGACTGCCTGCCCTCGCCATTGGCCAGCGGGACTTGCGGGGAGGCGTCGTCCGGCGCATCGAGGCAGTTCCCAACCTGGTCACCGGCTACGTCATGGAGCTGCTGGCCGACGGCCTGGCCTGGGAGGAGGCACTGGAGCAGACGCGCGCCGAAGGGGTGCTGGAAGCCGACCCCCTCTTCGACCTGGACGGATGGGACGCAGCGGCCAAACTGGTCATCCTGGTCAACGCGGTGATGGGCGTCCCCGCCCGGCTGGAGGAGGTAGACCGGGCCGGCATCACCCGCCTGAACGGGGCCGACGTGCGGGCAGCACGACAGGCAGGCCAGGTCTACAAACTGCTGGCCACCGCCGACCGTTGTGCCGACGGCCGCGTCAGCCTGCGGGTGGCCCCTACTCCCCTGCCGGCCGCTCATTTCCTGGCCCGTCTGGGCCGCAGGCAGATGGGCGTCGTCTACCACACCGACATCTACGGCACCTTGATGGTTGCCATCGAGGAACCTACGCCGCTGCCCTCCGCCGCCACCATGCTGCGCGACATCCTGGACATCTTCGCCCGGTAGCGCGCAGGGAGAGGGCAAAAATCTGCCGAAATTTATATGCCGCTATTTGACCTCTGCTTTGAAGGGGATTATACTGTTCTCTGTGTCGCCACCGCTCGCGCCACGTTTTCGCGCCGTGGCTGGTCACGTTCTTCGGCAATATGATCAAGAGTTCTTCGTAGTCTCACAGTAGAGAGGGGATAATTGTGAATCTCTGGACTGTGGCGATCATCGTTCTCGCCCTAAATCTGTTCTTTGGCTATTGGAGAGCCAACGTAGACAAGTTCTCGCTGCAATGGTTTCTTTCGGTTCACGTCCCGGTTCCTTTTGTAATTGCTTTTCGCATCTTTGCCGGGCTGGGATGGCAGTTCATCACCTTTCCGATACTGGTGGGAGCCTTCTTCTCCGGGCAGTTTTTGGGAGGGAGGCTGCACCTTTGGTGGAAAAAGCGAGCCCAGACGCCGGCGACCTCTTGCCTTGTACGGGACGTGCTGAGAGCAATGCAAACGTCTCCGTATCGAGAAGAGGCAAGGAACGAATAACGCTTCCAATCCGGCCACGTCGACAATTCTCTGTTCCCTCACGTCAGCAGTTCGCGGAATCAGGCTCCAGGCCGCTGGATGGTCATCCAGAAACCCGGTTCTTGGCCCTCTACCAACCAGCCGGGAAAGCAAAGATCTCTCCGCCGGGATTGGGGGATGAGGGGATTTTACCAATTTTCATCTCCTGATCCCCTCATCCCGGCCCTGTAAGCACTTGTCCATCAATAACTCCGCACTTTAGAGCGCAGATCAGGCGCAAAACGGCTCCTAAACTCCAAAGTTATTTTTGGACAAGTACTAAGGAGGCCTATGATGATGATAAACGTGACCTGCTTCAAATGCCGTCGCCGATTCGATCTGGACCCGGTCTTCGTCGGCGCGGAATTGCGTAAGCTCAAGGTCAAGAACCCCCGACACTACCAGGCAATCTGTCCGGCGTGCCACACGGTGAACAAAGTGTCGGTGGCGGAGATGCAGGACGAGTTGGACGCTGTGGCCGACGAAATCGAGGCGCTGGTGAAGGAGCAGGCCAAAGCCGCCGAAGAAGCCCGCAAACGGGCTAAGGCCGCAGCCAAGGCAAAGAAGGAGAGCGCGAAAGACGAGAAAAAGAAGAAACCGGCCGGGCGCAAGAAATAGCTGGGATACGCGAACGCGGGCGTTGATGAAACGCCCGCGTAAGTTTGTGCAGCCGGCTGGCAGACAGATTCAGCGAGCCTCGTCATCACGAGCGAAGATGTGAGTCAGCACGGTGGCCGCCGCCCCGCCGACGCTCTGAAGCATGGCGATTCTGGGGTCGGGCAACTGGTTGGCCCCCGCCCGCCCGGTGAGTTGCTGCACAATTTCACACGTCTGGTAGAGGGCGGTGGCGCCGATGGGATGTCCTCGCGCTTTCAAGCCGCCCATCGTGCTGATGGGTAACGCCCCCTCGCGGAAGATTGCTCCTTCGGCGGCCAACCGCCAACCCTCTCCCCGCTGAGCAAAGCCACACGCTTCCAGAATCAGGCAGGCCATAATGCTGAAAGCGTCGTGCACCTCGAAGAAATCAATCGCCTCCGGGCCGATCCCGGCCCGCCGATAGGCCACCTGCGCCGACCTGCGCCCCGCCTCCAGGGCCAGTGGATCAGGACGGTCATCCACCACCAGCCAATCGGTCGCCACCGACGAGGCCAGGACGCGGACCGAGTGATCGGTCAGCGCACGGGCCTGGTCGGTGGGGGCCAGGACGACGGCGGCGGCACCATCACAGATGGGAGAGCAGTCGAACAGACGCAGGGGCGGGTTGATCAGCCGTGATTTCAGAACGACGTCCGGCGTGACCTCTTTGTGGAACAGGGCCAGGGGATTGGTGCAGGCGTTACGGTGCGCGTTGACGGCGAAGTTGGCGAAGACGCTGTAATCCACACCGTAGCGATCCATGTACATTTGCATCAAGTGGGCGTTCTGGCTGATGAGGGTGGCCCCGGTGGGGATTTCACGCTCGGCGTCCAGGGCCTTGGCCAGGACCCCGGTGGCGGGCGCACTGCTCATCTTTTCGACACCCATGGCCACGGCCAGGTCGGCCTGGCCGGAGGCGACGGCGAAATAGGCCATGCGCAGCGACGCCGCGCCGGTGGCCGTGGCCGCCCGCACTTGCAGCGCCTCAACTCCCACCAGCCCCAGCTCGCTGGCGATGAGGGTGGCGATGTGCTTTTGCCCCTGCAACTCGTCGGCCAGCATGTTCCCGGCAAAGAGGGCGTCAACCTGCTCGATGCCGGCGTCTTCCATCGCCAGTCTCACTACCCCGGCTCCCATCTGCCTCAAGCTGAGACTGCTCTCTTTTTCAACGGGGATTTGGCCAATGCCAACGATGCTAACCTGGCGCAAACGAGTCTCCTTTCATTACTACCTCCAAATCTCAGCCCACCCATTCGACGATGGTGGAAACTCCCATACCCACCCCCACGCACAGAGTGGCCAGGCCGTAATAGGGTCGCTTTTCGTGGGGAGCGCGGCGCTTCATCTCGTGCAAGAGGGTGGTGAGAATGCGCGCGCCGGAACAGCCAACCGGATGGCCCAGGGCAATGGCCCCACCGTTGACGTTGGTGATCTCGTGTCGCAATCCCAGTCGGCGCATCACCCCGATGGTTTGGGCAGCGAAGGCCTCGTTCAACTCGATGAGGCCGATGTCGTCCAGGGTGAGGCCCAGTCGCTTGAGGAGTTTTTGGGTGGCGGGGACAGGCCCGTAGCCCATCACGCCGGGGTCCACGCCGGCCACGGCCGAGCCCAGCCAACGCGCCATCGGCTTCAGCCCCAACTCGCGGGCTTTGTCGGCGCTCATCAAGAGCAGGGCAGCCGCGCCATCGTTGATGCCGCTGGCGTTGCCGGCCGTCACTGTGCCCCCTTTGCGGAAGACCGGTTTCAACCGGGCCAGTTGCTCCATGCTGGTGTTGAGCACGTATTCGCCATCCACGATTTTGTAACGAGGGTGCTCGTCGGTGTCCACGATCTTGGGCGGACCCTTGCGCTGCGGCACTTCGATGGGGACGATCTCGTCTTTGAACACCCCGGCGTTGAGGGCCGCCACCGCCCGCCGCTGACTCTCCAAAGCAAAGGCGTCTTGCTCCTCGCGGGTGATGCCCATCTCCTCGGCGATGTTCTCGGCCGTTTCGCCCAGGCTGATGATGGGATATATGGCGTCGAGTTTGGGGTTGTTGTAACGCCAGCCGATGGTGGTATCCCAAATTTGGGGATGGCCCACCGGCTGCGGACGCTCCGGCTTGGGCATAGACCAGGGGGCCCGGCTCATGCTCTCGACACCGGCGCCGACGAAAATGTCGCCCTCGCCGACGATGATGGACTTGGCGGCCAGGTTCACCGCTTCCAATCCCGAGGCACAGTTGCGGTTGACAGTGATGCCGCTGACCTCAACGGGGAAGCCGGCCAGCAAGGCCGACATCCGGGCCACGTCGCGGTTGTCTTCGCCGGCCTGGTTGCCACAGCCGGCGTAAACGTCCTCTACCCAGGCCGGGTCCACGCCGGCCCGTTCCACCAGCGCTTTGAGCACCTCGGCCAGCAGATCGTCGGGTCGCACACTCGACAGCGCCCCGCTATGCCTGCCAACAGGCGACCTGACAGCCTCAACGATGACGACTTCTTTCATAAGGTTGCAGCCTCCTGATCTTTCTCCAAGCCGGAACCAAACAGGTTGTGGTGGTTAAACTGTAAGTGACGGGGGGATGTCATTGCGAGCGAAGCGACGCAATCTCCGGCCTGCAATGCGAGGATTGATTCGTCCGTTTCACTCCCTCGCAATGACATATCACCTACTTTTCTACCACTATCCAGGTTGCATGGTTGAGAATGGCCGTGAAAGATAAGGCAGGGGCGTTCGGCTGAACGCCCCTACTTCTGACGTGCTCCCTCCGCCGCAAAATCAACCTGGATTTTGCCCCAACGTTTACACGGCCGGTTCCAGGACAGGCTCGGGTTCCGGGGCCAGTTCATCGTGATACATCTGCTCCAGCTCGTCTTCGAAGAAGAACTTCTCCTCGCCAAACGCCGGCCTCAGATCATCGAGCCAGATGGCCTCCTCGTCATACCGGGCGTAGAACGGTCGCCCCACCCAGTCGGGGTCGCGCCCCTGCAACGCACTCAGCACAATGACTTTCTCGCCCCTGATCTCTGACACTCCAACCACCTGCACCTTGCCGGGGTCACACGACATACTCGGCCCGCGGACCGTCCGCGCCAACCCGCTCACCTGCTGATACGCTTTTCGGAATATCTGCCAGGCTTCCACCAGGGGGACGCTAAAATAATGCTGGGCGCCGGTATCTCGTGCCACAAACATGTAGTACGGAATGCATCCTTGTTTGACCTGCTCCTTCCACATCTCGGCCCACACGTCGGGATCGTCGTTGATGTGGCGCAATAGCGGGGACTGGGTTCTGATCTGGGCGCCCGTCTCGCGGACTCGCTGGATGGCCTGTTTCACGGCGTCGGTGTTCAACTCGCGGGGATGGTTAAAATGCGCCATCAAGGCCAACTGCTTGCCCGAGTGGCTCACCTCTCTAAAGAGAGCCAGCAAGTCCTCGGCGTCAGGATCGGTGAGGAATCGGTATGGCCAGTAGGCCAATGCCTTCGAGCCGATTCTGATATTTCTGAGATGGGGGATGTCCGCTTCGAGAAGGGGCTCGACGTATGCCCGCAGGTTTCTGGTCTTCATAATAAGAGGGTCGCCGCCGGTGAAGAGGATGTCGGTGACTTCAGGATGCTTGCGGACGTATTGGACCAGAAGCTGAGCCTCTCTCGTAGCAAACTTCAGATCACTTATCCCCACGAATTGTGCCCAGCGAAAGCAAAACGTGCAATATGCGTGGCATGTCTGTCCCTGGCTGGGGAAAAAGAGCACCGTTTCTTTGTATTTGTGCTGCATGCCAAAAAGTCTTTCGCCATCCAGGACGGGGACGTTATGCTCCAACTGTCCGGCCGGGTGGGGGTTCAATTGCCAGCGGATGTTGTTGGCCGTTTCTAGAATCTGCTCCTTGTTGGCATCACTGCTAAGTACCGCCGCCATCTCCTCAAAGTGATGGGGCCTCAACATCTCCAACTGGGGAAAATTGAGGACGAACATGGGATCGTCGGGGACGTTGTCCCAGTCGATCAACTGATCCACGACGTAGTTGTTCGTTCTAAAGGGCAGAACGTGGCCGACCACCTCTATCGCAAATTTTTGCTCCTCCGAGAGCTTCTGCACCTGGGGGAGTTGCTTGAAATTTTGAAGGGTGTACGGCCGATACTTGAAAGACTCCGCTTCGGTGGACATTTTGACAACCTCCTTGTTTTTAACTTGTTTTGGTTTTGGTGCTACGTGTGATTTTGCAAGAGACAAGGATACCGGAACACGAATTGAATGTCAAGCACGATGACAACCCACGGTGCACGAACGATCTGTTGTCGAAAACAAACGGATGCGGCTCATGTCTAGAATCTGTGCATGTCATTGCGAGCGAAGCGACACTTGCACCGCACGCAAGTGCAGGTGAGCAATCCCCCCTCACCAACGGCTGAGACCGCTTCGCCTCCGGCTCGCGGTGACATGTCGGCACACTTTTCATACATGAGCCACGGATGCATCCAAAACAGATCGTTCGTGCACCCTTTTTTCGGGGCGCATTTCAGTTTTATGGTGGATTTTGTGCCCGGCACAAACGCGGTTGAAACCGCTCCTGCAGGCCTGACGGCCAGGCGTCCACCTCCCGTGGACGCCAGCGCGTCGCCCCAGGCCGACGCCTCGGCCTGGGGCCTTCAGGCGCGACTTTAGTCGCTATCGCCTGATGCCGGGCCAGATAAAAGACGCATCCTGCCATAGAATTGAAATGCACCCTACTTTTCGGCCAGCGTTGAACCTCTG
>JAJRXB010000087.1 GCA_024276515.1 Chloroflexota bacterium | reverse complement strand
GCTGTCGCCGGGCGAGGTGGCGCCGGTGGTGGGTCAAAACGCCGACGGCTCGTGGTTGCAGATCGAGTTCGCCGTGGCAGACGATGGTCTGGGCTGGGTGACGGCTGAGTTCGTGACCTTCGTGGGCGAGAGGGCCTCGGTGCCGGTGGTGCGTGCCGCCGCTCACGCCCTCACCCCCGCGCCATCGCCGACGGTCACGCCCACGTCGTCGCCCACCAATACGCCCCGCCTCACCCCCTCGCCTGCACCCACACCCGCCGTCACCCCAGCGCCGACGCGGGCGCCCACGCTGATATTGACCCCGATGCTGACCATCTCGCCGACTCTATCTCGCGTACCGACGAACACGCCAACGCTGCGGCGTCTCCCGGAGAGCAAGAGAGGCACTCCGTCCATTCTGCTGTGGACAGGCATCGGGTCACTGCTGGGTGGATTGGGATTGGGGGGTATGTTGTGGCGAAGGCTCCGTCGGCGGGTGAAGTGAGGCCGCACGCGCCGTCTCTTGTGCGATGGGGAGTGTGACCGTCGCCCCGCCGTCGCTTGCTTCAACCACGACGACGATGGCGAAGCGTGGAGTATCCGCAGGGTGGTAGCCAACGAACCAGCTCAACGGTTGGTCGCCTGTCTCCTGGGGTGTGGCCACGCCAGCCCAACCGGCGATCCCATCGAAACGGGGGACGATAGCTTGCAGCGAGACAGCCACGTTGGGGGCGAAGGCCCGGTCGGGGGGCGAAGGAGGGGCAGGGCAGGTCAGCGTTGGGATCGGCATACCCCCGTCGCCGGCGATGGCGGCGGCGAGACGAGCCATGTGCAGGGGAGTGACTGCCAGGTCCCGGGGGGTGCTCTGCCCGTCGCTGAGGTCGGGCAGCAGGCCGGGGCCGGTGGGCAAATCAAAAGGCGGAGCGGCGTCGAAGCCGAGCTGGTGGGCAGTAGCCAGGTAGCCGCTGTCGCTGAGAGGGGCCAGCATCTCAGCCAGGGGGGTGTTGATCGGATCGGGCGGGGTGGTGATGCCCGCACTCAGCAAACCGACCAGCCCCACCAGCCGGGCCAGATCGCCCAGAGGATAAATGCCCTGAGTGGCACGGTTGAGCAGCGGGGCGTTTGGATCGGCGGCCAGCGCGTCCCAGTCGTCATCCAGCGTGTTGGGGTCGTAGGCCGGGTGGCTGACCAGGGCCAGCACTTCGCCGGTGGCCAGGTCCAGCAGCACCACAGCACCGCGATGCCCCGCCAGCGCCCGGTCGGCGGCGCGCTGGGCAGCCAGGTCAACGCTCAGGGTCACATCGTGCCCCGCCTGGGGACGGTGGAGCAGCCGGTCGAGGGGGGTGAGTTGGCCGCGCAGAGTGGTGTCGAAAGCGGCCTCGGCGCCTCCCGTGCCGTAACGCAGGCTATAGTAGCCAACCACGTGGGCCGCCTCGGGCCGGGGGTAGCGGCGCTGAAGCGCGTCACCGCGCTGTGGGAGGGCCTCCTCCCTCCCGGCGGGGGTAGAATAGGCCAACACCTCCCCACTTCGGTCCAGGAGGCGACCGCGCCGCAGGCGGAGCTCGGCCTGCACCAGACGGGGGTTGTCGCCGCGGACGACCAACTCCGGCGCGCGGATCACCTGCCAGTAAAGCAGGCTGACGGCGAGCAGGGCAAAGCCGAGAAAAATGAATTGGGCCAACCGCTGGATGTTATTGGCCATCCCCATCCCCGATTTCCAGGACTTACGCATTGAGACTCCGGAAGTCTCCCAAATCACTTTTGCCGGCGAAGTTGCTATTCACCGCAAGGCAATCCTGCCGGGTGAAATCCCTTTCGCAGACTTCCGAAGCATGGTCACTGCGTAAGTGCCGTGATTTCAACGAGGCGAACCACCTCTGGCCGCTTTTTCAATGGCGCTGATGATGGCGTAGTACCCGGTGCAACGGCACAGGTTGCCGGTGATGGCCTGTTTGACCTCGGTGGTGGTCGGCGAGGGGTTTTCGTCGAGCAGGGAAGCACCGCTCATAATAAAGCCGGGCGTGCAATAGCCACACTGCACAGCTCCCTCCTCCACGAACGCCCGTTGCACCGGATGCAAGGCTTCGGGAGTTCCCAATCCCTCGATGGTGATGATTTCGCTGGTATGGGCGCGGGGTGCCGGGACCAGGCAACTCATCACCGCAATCCCATCGAGAAAGACGGTGCAGGCACCACATTCCCCTTCGGCGCACCCTTCCTTGGTGCCGATCAACCCGACGTCTTCGCGCAGCATCCGGAGCAAGGTTTTGTCGTTCGCGCCTCGAACCAGATAGGGCCGCCCGTTGACCGTGGTTTCGATGGCCTGATCGCCTTCCGCAACGTGGGCCGGGATCACACCCAGGTCGGGGATGGGTGTGTCGGAGAACCAGGAAGGGAAGTGCCCTTTTGTTTTACCCCACAGCATCACCGGGCGTGACGGGAAGCCATCTCGTTCGACGCTGTCGCGTAGCTGCTCCAGCGCCCGCCGGGTGTAGACGCTCACCATGTACTTTCGGTAGTTGGCGGACCCGCGCACGTCGTCAATGGGCTTGGCGGCGACGGCTGCCAGCTCGGCGACCAGCTTGATGGTTTCGCTGGTGAGGCGCTGACCGGCCAGCGCCCGCTCGGCGTCGCGGGCACGCACGATAGTGGGAGCCACACTGCCCAGGGTAATGCGTCCCCCAACGACCGAGATGGGCGGGGCGCCAGCCCGCAGGTCATCGTCAAGGGTGAGGATCACCGCCACGTTCACCACCGAGATGGCCTGAGCCTGTCGCAGCCCCAATTTCAAAAAAGTACCTCGCTCGTTGGCCTTCAGTGGACGAAAGGCAACGTCCACCAGCATTTCGTCGTCCCTGAGGTGCGTTTTGCGTACTCCCCGGAAGAAATCTTCGAAGGCCAGTGTCCGCTCACCCCGGATGCTCTTGAGCGTCACCCGTCCATCCAGCGCCCACAGCGGCGTGATCGTGTCGTTGGCCGGGCTGGCGGTGACGAGGTTGCCGGCGACAGTGCCCCGGTTGCGAATCTGAGGCGCGCCTACTTCCCAGCAGGCTTTTGCCAAAGGGAAGGCTCGCTCCACACACAACTTCGAGCCGACAACCTGGTTGTGCGTTACCAGTGGTCCCAGGTGAATCAGGCCATCCTCCCCCAGGTGGATGGTGTCCAGCCCCGGTATCCGCGTCACGTCTACAATGACGCGCGGCCTGCGAACCCCGCGCTCCAACTCCAGGATGAGGTCGGTGCCACCGGCGATGATGCGCGCATCGGGACCATATTCGGCCAGCAACGTCAGCGCCTCGTTGACAGTAGACGGGGTATAATAAGTGTGCCACATCGTCATAACCACTCCGGTTTGTAAATAAAGTGACCGGCACTTTTGTCGCCATTTCTGGCATCATTATGGCAAAGAAGAGCCTTTCCAGCAGATGTTCAAGTGCCGGTCACTTGGTTGTGGCTTAAAAGGGAACAACTCCAGTGTCTCGACAGCCGGCGTCTCAGCATTTGCCCCAATGTCCGGAACCGCCAGCCGTCAAGAGCGTGTCTGAAAATTCAAAGTCAGGCGTTCGTAGTAACGACTTCAGTCGTTTTTTGGCCCACCAGCGCCCGCAAGTGACGACTGAAGTCATCACTACGAGCATTTTTCAGACACGCTAGACGCTATTCTATCACAATTTCGTCATCCCTCCAAGATGGGCAAAGGCAACAGCAGCGGAAAGGCTGGTTGTCCAAAATTACCCAAGTTTGATACAAAAACCCCATCGTCGGTCCCATTTTTGAGTATGACCCTGCCAAATCAGCGATTTTAGCAGGTTAGATCGGTTGCCCATTCACCCCTTTGTGCTAGAATGAGAGAAACCTCGGAGTTACTACTCAGGCATAGGTGCCAGGCACTTGTAAAGGCGTCTTTTTGCCAGGTTGATAGCGCGTACAAACTGATTTTGCAAGTTATCTGTCAAAAGTGCCTGGCACCTGAGTAGTAACACCTCGGATATTGTTGGAAGAGGGAGGAAATTATGATTGCTGTCGTCACCGACAGTTGCGCCAGCATCCCACCGAACCTGGTCGAAGCGCTTCGTATCGAGGTCGTGCCTTATTACATCCATCGGGGCAACGAGACACTCCGCGACCTGGTGGACGTTTCCCGCGATGAATTCTTCCGGTGGCTGCCCACCGCCGACAAACTACCCACCACCGCCAACCCTGGGCCAGGTGACTACCTGGAAGCCTTCGCTCGCGCCGCCGAGCGCGCCGACGGCATCGTTTCGATTCACATGACGTCCAAGGGCAGCGGCGCCTATCAGGCGGCGTGTGTTGCCCAGGAGATGGCAAAGGCTCAACTGCCCGGCGTCAAGATCGAGGTTGTTGACACGTTGCAGGTTTCGATGGTCCACGGCTGGGCGGCCATCGAAGCCGCCCGGGCGGCGCAGGCAGGCGCTCCCCTGGATCAGGTGATCGCTGCTGCCCGCCACGTGGCCGACACCGGCTGGATGATCCAGACGGCCGACACGCTGAAATACTTGTACATGGGCGGGCGCATCGGGCGGGCCAAACATTTGGTGGGCACACTGCTCAACGTGAAACCCATCATCGGCATGGAAGAGGGGATCATCATCCCAATGGGACAGGCACGCACGCGCAGCAAAGCCTTCGCCAAAATCCTGGAATTGATGCACCAGCGAGGTGCCGCCGACGGGCCGATAAAAATCGCCGTCACCCACGTCGCCGTCCCCGATCGGGCCGAATTGCTGCTGGAGATGGTCAAACAGGCTTTTGATTGCCGTGAGACGTTGATCAGCGAACTATCACCGGCCCTGGGCGTTCACACCGGCCCCGGCATGGTAGGAGTCAATTACTTCCCGCTGTCCGCAGGATAATGCGCCAAACGTCCGCGCCCGCCGCGCGCAGTAACGTAAAGATGTCGTAAATTTTCCCAGATTAGTACCAAATCCCTATGGTTTGGTTCCGAGTTAGATGTTACAATCAAAGCGCAACAAGATCAGAAGAAAATCTTGTTAGCTTACAGAGAAGGGAGGTGAAACAGAATGCTTTTCCTACCGCGTGAGGAAGGCCAGGGTTTGGTTGAGTACGCGTTGATCCTCGTGCTCGTGGCCATTGTGGTCATCGCCATCCTGTTGCTCCTGGGCCCGATTATCGGCAACGTCTTCAGCAACATCGTCGCAAACCTGAGCACCTAAGCCAAGTACCGTTAATTCATTCCTAGGCGATGATCATATTCATTGAAAGCCCCGCCAACCGGCGGGGCTTCTCGTTGCCTTGTGCTGGGATAGGGGCAAGGCATTCCTGGCACTACGTCCCTGGGTAGTGGTAGAGAAGTAA
This sequence comes from Chloroflexota bacterium, assembly GCA_024276515.1. Classification (GTDB taxonomy): domain Bacteria; phylum Chloroflexota; class Anaerolineae; order 4572-78; family NAK82; genus JAJRXB01. Next base: position 6,944 of record JAJRXB010000087.1, on the reverse strand, counting down.
GTGATATGTCATTGCGAGGGAGTGAAACGGACGAAGCAATCCCCGCATTGCAGGCCGGAGATGGCGTCGCTTCGCTCGCAATGACATCCCCCGTCACTTACAGTTTAACCACCACCCGTTCCCGAAGTCAACCCCCGTGATTGGCCGACGCAATTTGTCCGGTGGCGGCTCCTCTGAAATGCCCCGCCCCTGCGCCAACGAGAGGGAGCCAGTTGCACGAATCAGGTCGTCCGGTGTATAATGCCCTCTGTTGGGCAGTTTATTGTCAATTACGACGCCCGCAGAGGTATGCCTAATGTCAGACGCTATCCAGACCCCAAATCCAGGGCGCACATCAATTTACAGCCGGCAGACCTTCGGGTCATTTTTGGGGAGACCCGGCCACCAGGTTATGCTCGCAGCAGGCCTTGCCTTTGCCCTGGTTTTCTCGCTTGTTGGCTGTGGCGCGTCGGAGCCAGCCGCATTGAGCGGCGAATCGACAATCTCTGCACCTCCTGCCCCAACTCCTACCTCCGCTGATGCCTCCTCTGCACCGCCCACCGCAGCCCCGCCATCGTCGGCCGAGAGCGGGGGAGGTCCTACCCAAGATGGCCGTCCACTGGCTGCGCGGGTCAATGGCCAGCCCATCTTCCTCGACGTATACGAGAAACAGGTGGCTCAGACCGAACGAGCCCTGATGGAGCGGGGCCTCATCCTGGAGGGAGAGGAAGGCCAGGCCCAACTGTCCCAAATTCGACAAAACGTCCTCAACGGTCTCATCGAACAGGCAATCATCGAGCAGGCTGCGGCCACTTTGGGCATTACCGTCACCGACGAGGAACTAGAGGCGACCGTGCAGGAGAACATCGCCTCGGGGCAAGGCCAGGAATCCTTCGACCAATGGCTGGCCGAGAACAATATGACGATGGCGGAATTCCGAGAGACACAACGCTCACAACTGATCGCCAGCAAAATGATCGCGTATGTCACCGCCTCGGTGCCCACCACGGCCGAGCAGGTCCACGCCCGACACATCCGCACCTCCGACCCGGCCAAGGCGCAGGCATTGCTGAACGAACTCAGATCCGGTGCAAACTTCGCCGCCCTGGCTCAGCGAGAATCAGAAGATGAAGGCACCGCTGCCAACGGCGGCGATTTAGGTTGGTTTCCCCGAGATGTCCCTTTGATGCCCCCCCAGGTGGTGGAAGCCGCTTTTGCCCTGCAGCCGGGAGAAATCAGCGACGTCGTTGAGAGCGAGATGGGATACCACATCATCAAAGTAGAAGCACGCGAAGCCAACCGCCCGCTCACACCCGAAATGCTCCTTTACGCCCAACGACGTGCCTTCGAGAAATGGCTGGCCGAACAGTGGGAAAAGGCGACTATCGAGCGATACATTGACATGTAGCCGTTGTGGACATAATCTTTTATTTATGGTATACTTAACGTAGGCAAAACGGAGACACTATGCAACCGATGCCCGCCCACCTGCACTCCAGGGACAGATTCCCTTTGCGGAAATGGGGATGGATCGCCCTGGCCGCTGCCACCGGGTTTTTAATTCTGGTGGGCGTAATATCACTGACCACCTTCTTCCTGTTCCGTCAGCAACCTTTCGACGTGCCGGAATGGCAGGACCCGCTCACATTGGTGAACGCCGACACCATAGACCCGGCGCTGGCCGTGGCCGGGTTGGGCGGCGTCTCTGACGGCGACCTGGTCGCCCAGGCCCTGACCCAGGCGCGAGCGGATACCGCTTTTGCCATCCTGGTCTTCAGTCCGTCCATCGGAGACCAGGAAAGCGCAGGCAATTTTCTTTTACTGGCCAATCGCTATCGCAACGACAACCGGCGCGAACAGGCCATCGTCTGCTACCGACTGGCGGGCACCATCGCCACCCTCAGCCCCGATTTGCCCGACACGGTGCGGGCCGACACCTTCGTCCTGGCCGGCGAGGGCCTGGCCGACCTGGAAGAGTTTGGGCTGGCGCAACTTTACTTCGACCAGGCCTACAACGTCGTGACGGCAAGCCCATATTTGCAGGCGGCAACGCGACGCAACATCTTCCAGCGTTTGCACCAGGGTTATCAAACCATCGGCGACCGGGAACGCGCGCGCATCAGCCTTGAGCAGAGCGCCGAGGCCTTCCCGGCGGTGACGGTGATCGAATCACCGCCCGTTTTGCCGGTAGCCGAAACGCCCCCGCTATCACTGGAGGTGCAACAGGCAGAGGCCGCTCGCTGGGAGGCGGCACAAGCCCTGGCCACGCTCCTGGCCGAGCGCGGGGGACATGCGCCGGCAGAATTTGTCACCGCGTTGGGGGGAGCGCTGATAGCCGAAGATCAGGCCAAGCTGCCATACTTCGACGCTCAGCTTGCAGCCACGCCACAACTGTCGGTGCAGATCAGCGTCGTCCAGGCTCGCATCAACTGGCTGGCCGTCAAATATCGCGTGGCGCGGCGGGGCTACGGTATCAGCCTGGTGCCCGAATGGGAAGCCCAGGTCGAGACAATCCGGGCCGATCTGACCAAATCGTACGAACTGCTCTTTGCCCTTTACGCTGATCTCATCGTGGCTATGCCCGAGGCCGACCAGATCGAGCTGGCTACCGAGGAGATTCTGAGGCGAGAGATTTTAGCCGGGACTTTGGGCCGCTATCCTAACTATCCGGCCGAACAGCGGATTGCCCAGCTTCTCCAGGCCACAGCCCGCCTGGTCGAATCGCGACCAGGCGAGAAAATGCGCGTGGTAATTCTACCCTACGCCGGAGTCGATTCGTTCGTGCTGGTTGACGATGCCGGCTTTTTGGCGGCTACTCAGTGATGGCTGATCGCTGATAACAGGCAGTGAATGGCAAACACCACTGGCCATCAGCCCTCGGCCAGAAGGAGGCAATTCAATGCTCAGTGACCGAATGGTGAATATCCTCCTCTTCCTGGTTTTGGTGATGATCGTCCTGACCGTGCTCTTCTATGGCCTCATTTTTGCCACTTTTAGCCCAGAGGAGCCCCTGGTGATTGGCCTGATAGGCGCAACCCCCCCGGCAGCAAAACCGCCGTCACCGACCAATCCAGCCGACGTGGCGCCCACCTATCCCCCAACCTGGACGCCTGTGCCTACCCCAACGCCCGGCCCCACCAACACACCAACCGAAACTCGGACCCCTACACCCACGGCCACACCAACCGTCACACCTACGCCCTTCCCGACTCGCACTCCAACGCCAACTCTCACCCCGGTGCCAACCAGCACCTTCACGCCAGCCCCTACTCCCACGCCACTGCCCTACAGTATCACCACTACGGATCACCAGAATTGCTTCGACATCGGTATGTATGGGCGGGTAATCGGCGCTAATGGACTCCCCGTGCAGGGGGCTGTTATCGAATACGGTGAGGTCGGCGTCAGCGGCAGCAACTTTACCACCACCACCGATGCCAACGGCAGATTTACCGTGGCCCTAATTTTGAGCGATAAGAACGAGGACAACGCCAAGAAACCGCACACCTGGTTTGTGAGAGTTCTCGAAAATGGCAAACCCGTCTCCGAGACGTTAAATTGGCAGTCGGACTCGATTGAAACTTGTGATAGCTCGCTTTCAGTGCAGGTCAAAGAAGTCAACTTCCAGCGTCGTTATTGAAAACCCGGCGACAACCGCTCACCCTCCCGCAGGTTCAGAGGTTTAACCCGCAAATACCGTCAATTGATGACTACTCAGGCTATCTGGCAAATCAAGCCAAACCAGCCGGGATCAGGAGATTTGGAGACAGAAGATGAAGAAAAAATCCCCCAATCTCCCAATCCCGGCCAAAAAATTCAATCAAGAAAACAGATTTCTGACACCGGATTTGGAACCGACTACTGATGAGGTAAATTGAGTGATGACCCCCATAAAAAGACGACAGCGCGTAACAACCGGCATCCCCGGCCTGGACTCGATGCTGGGAGGCGGTTTGCTGGAGGGCTCGGCAGTTTTGGTCAGCGGTGCTCCCGGCGTGGGCAAGACGACCCTGGGTCTGCAATACCTGGTCGCCGGCGCAGCCCAAGACCAGCCGGGACTGTTGGTGACCTTCGAAGAGTTCCCGGCCACCCTGGTGCGAGACGCCAAATCGCTGGGCTGGGACGTACGAGCGCTGGAAGCCGAAGGCAAACTACGCCTGCTCTTCACCTCCCCCGAAGTCTTTTTAAAAAGCCTGCAATCCCCCGATAGTCCCTTGAGTCAAACACTCCGCGCTATGGCCCCGCAACGAGCAGTGCTGGACAGCATAGCACACTTTCACCGGCTCACCTCAGACCCGGTGGAGCTGCGCCACATCTACAACACGCTGGTCAACGGGCTCAAGCGCGAAGGAATAACCAGCCTGCTCCTCGACGAGGCCGCGCGCCTTTTGGGACCGCAACCACAATACCCGGGATCCCTCCCCTTCCTGGTCGATGCCATTTTGCTTATGCGTTACGTTGAAGTAGACAGCACTATGGAACGAGCCATCGCCATCCTGAAGATGCGGGGCAGCACGCACGACAAGGAGATTCGCCGTTTCTCCATCGGGAAGGGTGGCATTCAAGTGGGAGAACCGTTCAGCGGACAGGAGGGCATTCTCTCCGGCAGCCCCCATCGCGTGGCGTAACCCTTATCCCAACCCCTCAGCGGCGGGCAAAGGCCACTTCCAGGGCCCAGACCGCCAGCGGCCGCAGATACAGGCTGGCCCGAAAATGCCCGGCCCGGTCCCAGGCCTCCGGCGTGCGAAACCACAGCCCACAGGCCTCATACGTGGTGCGGTAAATCCCCCAGGCGGTCTGCCAGGCCGCGTCCCACAGCCCCAGATGACCCAGCAGAGCAGCCAGAGCGTAGGTGGTGCCGGTCCACACCTCCTGCGAATGTTCGCTGGATTCATCCACTCGACCGTCGGGGAACATGCCGTTGACTGCGCCCATCTGTCCCCCGGCAAAGCTCCGCACGTTCAGCGCCACCACTGTCTTCAGGGCCGAGCGGGCGTGGTCAAGGGGGACAATGGGCGGCAGGTCGGTCAGCAGGGTGTACCATAGACCGGCCAACTGGTCGGCCATCACCACCCGACTGGCCGAGCCGGTATCAAAGCGGTAGTAGCGACCGTTCCAGAGCGCCTGCTCGAAGCTGGCCTGGGCGGGTTGCAGCCAGGCTTGATAACGGGCGGCCGCTGCCTGGTCGCCCAGCCGATGGGCCAGGGCGATGGCAGCTTGCAGGGCAGCCAACCACAGCCCACCGCAGTAGGCACTGGGACCCGACATCGGCCAGGTGTCGTAGGTCTGGTCGGGCAGACCTTCGTTTTCGGGCAGGCCATCGCCGTCCCGGTCCATCGCCCGCAGGTAAGCCAGGGCTTGCTGCACGGCAGGCCAGGCGTCGGCGGCAAAGGTCCAGTCGCCGGTGAACAGGGCGTCGCGGTAGACCAGCAGCACGAACTTGCTGTTGAGGTCCTTCCAGACGTTAGGGTCCTGCCAGTCGTAGGCATTGGCTCGACGCCAGGGGTCCTCGGCCGGCATGCCCAGATCGTGAGGCAGGGCGCCGGCCAGCTTGCGGGGAGCACTGGTGTCGTTCGAGACGATGCGGCGTGGTGTGAGATCCTCCTCAGCAACGCTGTCGGCAAAGCGGCGCATCACGCTCTTCTCCAGTTCCGGCCAGAAGAGGAGCAAGGGGAAGGAGCTATAAAAGCGCACGTCGAGAGTTTCGTAGTAGGGATAGTCAAAACACTCCAGCAGGGCAAATCGCCCAACAGGGGCGGGTGGTGGCTCGGCGGCGATGGCCGGGTCAGGGGAACCAGCTTCCCAGGCGGTACCGCCGTCAACCAGGTAATACAATTCGTTGAAGAGGGCGGCTTTGTACCAGTTGGGGCGGTCTGGGTCCTCCAGGATAGGCTTTTGCCAGTTTAGAATCTCGGCTCGCCAATCGTGGTGGCGTAGCAAGCCCTCACGGGCGATAGCCCAGGCATTGCGCCCGCTGCGACCAAAGAAATGGGTATAGCGCCGATACCAGCGCGTCCCATTCCCAAATTGCATGAGCGGAAAGTCCCAGGCCAGGACCAGCGGGACCGTCCGGCTCCCACCCGGCGGCAGGTCGAAGCTGACGCACACTCCCCCACCGATGGCCTCACCCGGCGCGGCACCGCGTCGGTCGTTCAGGTTCGCCAGCCGTCCCCCGGCGGCGAAATCGGTCCACAGGCCATCGCCCTCGTTGAGAGAAAAGCGCGAGTGATATGTCACTGTCACGTCTGGCGTCTCCAGGGCGGCGAGGGCGAAGGACCCATCCCAGGCGTCGGTTACAGCACGGTTTCCCCGGCCGAGCACCACGCCGCGCATCACCCCTTCGGCCAGCGTTTCCTGACAGGCATGGTTGGCGATGCCTGGCGGGGGACCGGCTTCTTGCCAATAGCCCACCAGATTTTGCCAGGTGAAGAGGATGCCGACGCTCGTCGGGTCGGGGGTGGGGTTGTGGGCCGTCCAGAGGAAGATGGCCAGTGGATAGCTGGTCTCCTGATAGTTGTGGGGCAGGATGGGAGAGAACTGCTCGCTCCACAGGCGGATGGGGAAGGCATCGTACACGAACCAGGCGCGGGGAAAGAGGGCATAGTAGGTCCCGGCTCCCCGGGGATAATCCCACGCCCAGTCCGTCAGGGTGCCATCGGCCGGACGTTCGGTCCACAGAGCCTGGGCCAGTCGTCGCCCACCCTGAGCGACGAAAACGGAGAACATGCAGGCCGGCAGGGGCCGGTAGCGATGAGTGCCAGGCTCCAGGTGCCAGCGGGCGAAGTCACCCCGGTAGGTGCGTCCGATGCTGCCGGCCCCCAGTCCGCCCAGGGGCAATCCCTGCCAATAGCCGTCGTCGAAAGTTGGTTGTTGCACAACGCGGGGCCGGGCGGGGTTGTCCACCGACTGACCGATAGGACGGCTCCAGGCAGCGGGCGGGATCTCCGGCGGGCGGAAGAGGGAGG
>JAJRXB010000086.1 GCA_024276515.1 Chloroflexota bacterium | reverse complement strand
TTCCGGGGCTACGAGATGGGGCGATGAGCATCCCGCAGCGCCGGAATCCCTATTCCGGCGCGGGCAGAAAATACAGCCTTTCAATACGCAATTGGTATAAAATTAAGATGCGATTGCCCTATGTCACCCGAAAGTTATCCTTGACAAAACGTTGTGATCTGGTTATAGTTGTTTCCACACATTCGGCAGATCGCAGTCACCGCTTATTCGCGCCGACCACACTTCTCAGAGGTAAACCCGATCTATGCAGCGAACCAATGCCAAGCCTCCACGCCAGTTTGTCTGGCTCGAACAGGTCGCTGTGCTGGCGACCAGTCTGGTCTGGACCGCTGTCGTGTTGCTGGTCATCACCTTCGTTTGGGCGTATAAAGACGCCCAGGCCCGTTGGGAGATGATCCAGCACCAGCCGACTCCGGTCCCGGTGGCGCTGTATCCCTCGGGTTTTTCGTCTCCTGCAAACGTTTTGTCGCCGCCCACCGAAACACCTGTCCCCTCGCCGACCGCAACGTTGGCCCCGACGAAGTTGCCGACCCCAACCCCTACTTACGTTCTGGGACCCGCCGGCCTGCCGCCCGAGATTCTGCCCGAAACGCCGTTGGAAGGGCAGGCCGTGTCGATCCCGGAGACCGATGAGCAATCGTCTACTCCTCTCCCCGCGACTTCCATCGCTGCCACTGTCCCTGTCACCACCCTGCCGCCGACCAACACCCCTGCCCCCACCCCTACGGCCACCCACACCCCTGTCCCCACCGTCCCCCCGCCGGCCGCCGATAGTGAGCCGACCCGCCTCGTCATCAGATCCGTCGGCATAGATACCCCGGTTGTGCCCGTCGGCTGGTCCATCGTCGAGCAAAACGGTCAGCAGTTTAGCGTGTGGGACGTGGCCGATTACGCCGCCGGTTGGCACAAGACCAGCGCGCTGCCAGGTCAGCCGGGCAACACCGTGTTGGCCGGACATCACAACATCAAAGGAGAAGTTTTCCGCTATCTGGTAGACGTGCAGGAGGGGGACGAAGTTGACTTGTACGTGGGGGATACCGTGTATCGGTATTACGTGGAGCAGAAGCTCATCGTCAGGGAAAAGGGAGAGCCGCTGGAGGTGCGCCGGCAGAACGCACAATGGATCGCCCCAACCGGCGATATACGGGTGACTCTGGTCACGTGCTGGCCGTATACCAACAATACGCACCGCGTCATTGTGGTTGCCAGGCCACGACCGTGATGTGTGCTGCCCACCCCCATTCAGGAACAACTCCATTCGCTCATATTGGAATACGGTGCTCGGTAGGGGCAACCCTCGCGATTGCCCTTTGGTGGGCGGGCGCGCCTGCCCCGTGCCGGGATGGTATGCCGCACTGACAACCCGCCCCGGCTACGCCACGCGGGGCCCCTACAGTTCTCGACACCGGTCATCAAACCCCGGCGCACACCACGCCAATATGAGCGACTCTATTTGTAAGCGTTCAGGGGTAAACGCGACTGAAGTCGCTCCTACAGGGCCTTCGGCCGCAAAGCCCGCCTGCGCGGGCTAAAAAACCGGTCCACCGCCCAAAAAACAGAGGGTGAACGATTACACCTCTATTTTTCAAACAAGCTCTCCAACCTCTCCCGGCCCGGACCGCTGGGTGCGGGCGCGCTCGGCGGCTTTGGCCAGAGTCTGGGGTAGCAAGGCCCGGACCATCTCGGCGCGATACTCATCGGTGGCACGGTGACGGCTGGTGCGCAGATGCACTTCGCCCAATGCTACTTTGGCCGCCTGGGCGAAGGTTTCGGGCGCGGCCAGCTGGCCGCTGAGGAAGTCCATCGTTTGGGTCGCCAGGAAGGGCGTCGGGCCGGCGGGCCCGATGGTGACGCGCGCGCTGAGGACCCGTTCGGCGGCCTCGTCCAGCTTCAGGCGGACGGCCATGTTGATCATCGGCAGAGCCACGCCCTGGGGACGCATCACCCGCTTGAAGGCGCTCCCCTCGCCCGGCCCGGTGGGGATGAAGCGCAGCCGGGTGATCAATTCCCGCGTGCTGTCAATCGCCGATTTCCCCGGCCCCAGAAACATCTCCTCCAATGGCTTCCATTGCCTGACCACTTTGCTCTCTGCTGCCTGTCGCCGGCCGCTCGCTATCTCTGCTTCGCCCCCCAGGGCCAGCAGACTGATGGTCCCGTCGGCAGCAGGCAGCGCGTGGGCGATGTTCCCTGCCAGTGTGCCCACGTTGCGCACCTGCGGCCCGCCGATGACGCCACAACTCTCCGCCAGACACGTGCCGCCACGCGCGACTCGTGGGTCGGCCACGATTTGGGTGTGCGTCACCCCGGCGCCGATGACCAGGTAGGGGCCTTCTTCGACGATCCGGCCCAGGTCGGGGACGCGGCTCAGGTCCACCAGCGCTTCGACGGGGGGAGTGTGGCCCTGTTGCATTTCCAGGATCAGGTCGGTGCCACCTCCCACCACGCGGGCCTGACCGTCGTACCGGCCCAACAACTCAACCGCTTCTTCCACCGATTGGGGCAGGTGATAATGTTTCCAAAGTGACATAGTTCCAAATCCCAATGTCAGACCTTGTGCGCCGGGATTGGGGGATGAGGGGATAAAATCTTAAGGTTAAGTCCCCTAATCCCCCAATCCCGGCAGCGAAAAACCGGTATTTCGCAGAGCAGGTGAACGATTACTCAAATTTCCAATCCGCAATCCAAAGTTTCATGCCCGTTCCTCTCGCATATAGGGCAGACCCAACGCTGCCGGCGCGCCGACCCGCTTGCGGAAGGCTTCCCACCAGGTGATGAGCACCAGCACGATGATGGTGAACGCATAGGGAAGCATATTCAGAAAGGCGGCGGGGATGGTGGTGCCGGCCGCCTGCAGGCGAAACTGCACCGCGTTCACGCCGCCGAAGAGCAACGCGCCCGCCACCGCTCGTGCCGGGTCCCAGGTGGCGAAGATGACCAGGGCGATGGCGATCCAGCCCCGTCCGCCGGTGAGATTCTCCGTCCAGCCTGGGGTGTAGGCCAGCGACAGGTGCGCCCCGCCGAGGCCCGCCAACATGCCGCCGACGATGGTATACAAATAGCGCAGGGCGAACACGCTCACCCCCATCGCGTCGGCCGTTTGGGGACTCTCGCCGATGGCGCGCAGGTGCAGGCCGGGGCGGGTTTTATACAAGAGATACCAGGTCAGCGGCACGAAAAAATACATCAAATAGACCAGCACGTCCTGATTAAAAACAG
>JAJRXB010000085.1 GCA_024276515.1 Chloroflexota bacterium | reverse complement strand
CGCCCCGGAATAGGGATTCCGGGGCTACGAGATGGGGCGATGAGCATCCCGCAGCGCCGGAATCCCTATTCCGGCGCGGGCAGAAAATACAGCCTTTCAATACGCAATTGGTATAAAATTAAGATGCGATTGCCCTAGTACAGAGGTACACTTCAGTTCTATGGCGAGTTGAGCGCATTGGAACCGCTGAGGCCGCCGAACAGGATGAAAACGCTGAAAGGCTCACCGCCCCTCAGCGATCTCAGAGTTGTCAGCGGTCTCAGCGATTCCACTCTGCCACAAAATTACCTTAAAATTTTCTCAGTTGCTCCCGCAAACGCCCCGAATCTTGGGCAAATCGCTGTGAGCTGTGGTATAATAGGAACGTGTCCCCCCTAGCACGGTTGTTCGGGTACGCAAGATGTGGGGGGGCAAGACCCGACACTACCCCTACATCTTGTGGTGTACCTTGTGAATGAGGGAGAGGCGTAACCGGTCAGGGGGGAGGTAAAAATCATCCCGGTAAAGCCTTGCGAAGGTTCGGAAATGCTTTTGGAAAGCAAGCCCACTCCCTATTTGGAGCACATGACCGTCACACAGACCCCTCTCGAAACCTTCGCAAGATCACCCTGCTGAACGCTTACGGAGAGGCTACTATGGACGTGAAGCGTGAGCTGTTGAACCTTCTCCAGCGCGCCTACGAACAAGAGCAGACGTTTGTCTCGAACCTGTCGGACGAGGAACGCTCGGCGGCCGGAACTCCAGACCACTGGTCAGCCAGGGACCTGGTGGCACACATCGCAGCCTGGAAAGAACGGATAGCCCAGAATCTCGAAGCTGTCGCCCAGGGGAAAGCGCCGGTCAGATACGAGGACTTCGATCGGATCAACGCGGAGGATTTCAAAGCGCACCGGGACCGACCGTGGGCCGACGTTCTGGCCTGGTCAGAGCGGGCGCATACCTCTCTGATGAGGCGAATCCAGGCTATGAGCGAAGATGATCTCCTCGATACCGAAGCCTTCCCCTGGCAGAACGGCCGGCCGTTGTGGAGGCTCATCGCCGGCACCGAGTACACTCACCCGATTTCGCACATCGCCCAGTACTACGCGGACAGGGGCGACACCAGCCGCGCCACCGAGATCCAGGAGGAAGCCGCCGACCTGCTTGCGCGGCTCGACGACAGCCCCGACTGGCAGGGCATCGTGCGCTACAACCTCGCCTGTCACTATTCCCTGTCGGGTCAAAAGGAGAGGGCGATCAAAGGACTGCGCGAAGCGCTCCGGCTCAACCCGGACCTCACGGATTGGTCGAAGGAGGACCCCGATTTCGCTCCCATTCGCCAGGACCCCGACTACCTCGCCCTCTATGCCGGGTGAAGTCCCTCGAGGGGGAGGCTGGGAGAGGGAGAGCCTTCGGCCTGGAGGTCCCCCACCCATCCCTGGCCCCTCCCTCGCAGGGAGGGGAAGGCTCCCACCTCTGAACGCTTTCGCCCGATGCACGCGCTGCGGCGCGACCAACTCCGAGGAACACGCCGAGCGCGTCTATCGCTGGGCCAGGTCGGTGTGAGAATATCACCCGTGGGCGTGCCGGTGGCTACGCGAGAAATGATCCAGAGAAGCGGTTACTACTCAGGCATAGGTGCCTGGCACCTGAGTAGTAACGAGAAGCGATTGGTGTCACACCCGATGCCCAAAGTCATCAGCATCCACGAATACACCCTCAAACCGGGCGTAGACGAGGCGCAGTTCGAACGAGCCATCCAGAAAGCCCGGGACCGTGGCTTGCTCCGGCTACCCGGCCTGGTGGAATATCACTTCGTCAAAGGGATCCGAGGCTCGCGGCGTGGCCGTTACGCCGCCATTTGGGTCTACGAAAGCAAAGAAGCCTGGGAGAATCTTTGGGGTCCCCCTGACCAGCCGCGCAGGGAGCAAGACTACCCGGAGAACTGGAAAGTCTGGGAAAACGAAGTTTTGGCCCCTTTTCTCGACCGGGATCCGGATAAGATCGAGTTCACCGCTTATGAGGAGTGGTAGGGTAGCGTCTCTGGCCAAGCCATCGTCTCAAGCCAAAGCAGGGGCGAACCCTTGCGGTCGCCCTTCCGACCTAGTCGTTGATCTCGTCGCTATGGGTATTTGACCATGACCAACTTCGTCCACCTGCACGTCCACAGTGAATACTCGCTGCTCGACGGCCTGAGCCGGGTGAAAGACCTGGTGAAACGCGCCGCCGAGCTGGACATGCCGGCCCTGGCCCTCACCGACCACGGCACCATGTACGCCGCCATCGAGTTTTACCGCGAGGCCAAAAAACAGGGCGTCAAGCCCATCATCGGCGTCGAAAGCTACCTGACCCCCATCGGCCGCCGGATGAGCGACCGGCAACCCAACGTGGACGACAAGCGATACCACCTGCTGCTGCTGGCCCAAAACGACCTCGGCTACAAGAATCTGCTCAAAATCGCGTCAGCCTCCCAACTGGAAGGCTTCTATTACAAGCCACGCATCGACCGGGAATTTCTGGCCGAACACAGCGAAGGGCTCATCTCCACCACCGGCTGTATGGCAGGCGAGATCCCCCGCCTGCTGGCTCAGGGCAAAACCCAACTGGCCCGCGAACGCCTGGGTTGGTGGGTAGAGGTTTTTGGACGCGACCGCTTCTTCCTGGAACTCCAGGAACACGGCATCCCCGAACTGACCCAGGTCAACAAACAACTCGTCGAGTGGGCCCGCGAATTCGACCTAAAACTGATCGCCACCAACGACGTGCATTACGTGAGATCGGAAGACTCCGGGCCTCACGACGTGCTCTTGTGCGTGCAAACCGGCGAACTGGTCACCCAACAAAACCGCATGCGCATGAGCGACGGCAGCTATTATCTGAAAAGCTATCAGGAGATGCTGACCCTCTTCCAGGAACGGCCCGACAGCCTGCTCAACACCCTGGCCATCGCCGAAATGTGCCAGGTAGACCTGGACCCCAAAGGCTACCACCTGCCCCCCTTCGAAGTGCCGCCCGGCTACGACGCCGCCAGCTACCTGCGTCACCTGGTGGACGAAGGGCTCAAGCAACGCTACGGCGACCGGGCCGACGACCCCGAAATCCAGGCCCGTAAAGAACACGAGTTGAAGATCATCCACGATATGGGCTTCGACACCTACTTTCTCATCGTGTGGGACCTGTGCGAGTTTGCCCGACGGCGGAACATCTGGTGGAACGTGCGCGGCTCCGGGGCCGGCAGCCTGGTGGCCTACGCCATCGGCATCACCAACCTGGACCCGCTGGCCAACCACCTCCTCTTCGAGCGCTTCCTCAACCCCGGTCGCGTGAGCATGCCCGACATCGACCTGGACTACCCCGACGACCAGCGCGAGGAGATGATCAACTACACCATCCAAAAATATGGCCACGAGAACGTGGCCCAGATCATCACCTTTGGCACCATGGGCGCCCGGGCCTCGATCCGCGACGTGGGCCGCGCTATGGACATCCCCCTGCCCGAAGTAGACCGCATCGCCAAGCTCATCCCCGGCGGGCCCAAAGTGAAAATCGCCCACGGGTTAAAGCAATCGCAAGAACTACGCGAACTGTACGAATACGTGGACTACGTCCGCCAACTCATCGACACCGCCCAACACCTGGAAGGGATAGCCCGCCACGCCAGCACCCACGCCGCCGGCGTCATCGTCGCCGACAAGCCGCTCATCGAATACACGCCGCTGCACCGTCCCACCAAAGGGGCCGAAGGCGGAGCCGTCACCCAATACACGATGGAAACCCTGGAATCCATCGGCCTGCTCAAGATCGACTTCCTGGGCCTTTCCACGCTCACCATCATGCGCAAAGCGTGCAAGTTGATCGAAGCCCGCCACGGCATCAAACTAGACCTGAGCACCATCCCCATCAACGACAAAAAAGCCTTTGAACTGCTGGCCAGCGGTAACGTCACCGGCATATTCCAGGTAGAATCGGCGGGCATGCGGCGCGTGTTGACGACGATGAAGCCGACCAAATTCGAGCACATCGTCGCCACCATCAGCCTTTACCGTCCCGGCCCGATGGAATACATCGACGACTACATCGACCGTATGCACGGCCGCAAGCAGGTGAAATATCACCATCCGGCGCTGGAGCCCATCCTGGCCGAAACCTACGGCATCATCGTCTACCAGGAACAGATTATGCAGATCGCCTCGCAACTGTCGGGCTACACCCCCGGCGAGGCCGACCTGATGCGCCGGGCAGTGGGCAAGAAGAAAAAGGAAGAGCTGCTCAAACACCGGGACAAGTTTGTGAAAGGAGCCGTCGAGCGGGGCATCCCCGAAGAGGCGGCCAACAAAATCTTCGACGACATCGAATTCTTCGCCCGCTACGGCTTTAACAAAGCGCACGCCGCCGACTACGCCGTGATCACCTGTCAAACCGCCTATCTCAAGGCCCACTACCCGGTGGAATATATGACCGCCCTGCTGACCGTGGAGCGGCACAACACCGACAAAGTGGGCATACTCATCGGCGAATGTCGGACGATGGGCATCGAAGTGCTGCCCCCCGACGTCAACAAAAGCGACATCCACTTCGCCATCGAGGAGACCGACGACGGCCACCCGGCCATCCGCTTTGGCCTGGGTGCGGTGAAGAACGTGGGCGAGGGAGCCATCGAGGTCATCCTGCAAGCGCGAGCCGAGGGGGGTCCCTTCACCGACGTGGACGACTTTTGCCGCCGGGTTGACCTGCGACAGGTCAACCGGCGTGCGCTGGAGAGTCTCATCAAGGTGGGCGCCCTCCGGCCCCTGGGTCAGCGGGCGCAACTGCTGGCCATCGTTGACCGTATGATGGGCCTGTCGAGCCAGTCCCACCAGGCGGCGGCCGTGGGGCAGATGAGTATGTTCGACCTGGGCGGATTCGACGCGCCGGCCGCCGGTTCCATCCTGTACCCGCTGCCCGAAGTGGAAGAGGTCTCTCGCCGCGAGATGCTGGGCTGGGAGAAGGAACTGGTCGGCGTGTACGTGTCGGAGCACCCGATGCAGCCCCTCGCCAACTCCCTGCGCGACTCGATCACCTGCTTCCTGGGTCAGATTGACGAGACGATGGTCGGACACAAAGTGACCGTGGCCGGGATGATCAACTGGGTGCGCCAGATCGTCACCAAAAACGGCAAGCCGATGGCCTTCGTGGAACTGGAAGACGTGCAAGGGACCATCGAAATCGTCGTCTTCCCCCGCATTTACGAAAAGACGCGCGAGATTTGGCAGGCAGAGAAGGTAGTGATGGTGCGCGGCAGGGTGGACACCAAGGGGGGCAACGGGCCGAAGATCATCTGCGAAAAAGTAGACGATGCGATCACCCGGGCCCAGCCTTCGGCGGGGACTCAGGAGTCAGAAAACCGCCCTCTCAGCCTCCACCACCTGCACATCACCGTCCCCCGCACCGGCGACCCGGAGCGCGACCGGCAACGGCTGCGAGCGGTGTACGAACTGGTCACCAGCTACCCTGGCGACGACACCTTCAGCCTCTACATCCCCAACGGTCAGGGACGGGTTCAACTCGACTTTCCCAACGACACCACCCGCCACTGCGTGGAATTGACCCAAAAGCTGACCGAGATGCTGGGCGCCACCGCCGTCCGGGTGGAAGCACTGCACTCGGCCCCCTCCCCAACCCACCCCTCTCCCTGACAGGGAGAGGGGTCGGGGGAGAGGGTGAACCGGCGCCTGGCACAAAAAGTCAGTCGGCTGCTGCCCTGCACTCGACCCCCTCCCCAACCCTCCCCCTGCCAGGGGGAGGGCGACCCACCCCTCTCCCTAGCAGGGAGAGGGGCCGGGGGAGAGGGTGAGCCGCCGCTTGGCACAAAAAGTCAGCCGGCCGCTGCCCTGCACCCGACCCCCTCCACAACCCTCCCCCTGCCAGGGGGAGGGGCCGG
>JAJRXB010000084.1 GCA_024276515.1 Chloroflexota bacterium | reverse complement strand
CTTCCCCTTTTGAGGGGGCAGAAGGTGACTGTCACCTGCAAAGATAGCCGGAATTCGCGACCATCGTCTGGCACGATGTAGGCGACTCTTTACCTACGGCCCTGCAGGTGACAGTCACCTGGGGCATCTACGGTTGTAGTAGTAGGGGGTAAAACTGAGCGCCCACCCTTCTCCGGGTGGTAAGGGGAGGCCATGAACAACTCACCTCAAGTTCGGGCGTTGTTGCGGCGAGGTCTGTTGGCCGGCCGAGCCGGTGACTACGCCGAGGCACGTCGCTGGTTTCAGGCCGCCCGCGATGCCGATCCGGACAACGTCGTCGCCCTGCTCTGGCTGGCCTGGCTGGCGCCCACCCGGCGAGAGAGCCTGATCCTGCTCAGCCGTGTGCTGGAGCTGGACCCGAAGAACGAGCACGCTCGTGCCGGCATTCGCTGGGCACGGCGTCGCCCCCCGGACGGCGACGACCTGGGCCGCGCCCACCCGCCGGCGACGGACGTGCCAGAGCGCTCCGAGCTTCTGCGTGACACCTGGCGTTCGCCAAAAGTTCAGGAAGGAGCCCGCAAAGGAATTGCCGCCCAACGCGCGCGGCGACTCATTGGCCCGTTGGGACTGTTGCTGACGATTGCCGCCTGTCTATTCGTCGTTGGCGTGGTGCTGGTGGCCTGGTATTCACCGGCAACGACGCTGGCCTCACTGCCCCGCGTCGGCGGGGTGTTGCCTGCGGCCACCCTTCAGGCCGGCGAGTCTCAGGGCGAAGCCCCGACAGAGGTCCCTGCTCCGACCTTCACTTCCACTTCCACAGCCAGCCCCACAATCCCTGCCACCTCTACTCCCACGCACACACCCAGCCCAACGCCAACCGTGTCCCCCACCCACACCGCCACGCCGACCGCCACCCCGACGAACACGCCCACCCACACCCCCAGCCCAACGCCGATACCTGCCCAACCGCCCCCGCCTCCACCCCCGCCCCCTCTCCCAACTGTCGCGCCGGTCCCGGGGCCAGTCGCTGGCGGCGAAAAGTGGATTGACGTGGATCTGACCTACCAGCGGGTGACGGCTTATGAAGGGAGCACCCCGGTCTTCCAGGCTGTCGTCTCCACCGGCCTGCCCAACACACCCACCGTCGTCGGTCGGTTTCGTATCTACTGGAAGCTGTCGGCCACCGACATGGCCGGTCCCGGCTACTATTTGCCCGGTGTGCCTTATACCATGTACTTTTACCGGGGTTACGCTTTGCACGGCACCTATTGGCACAACAATTTTGGCCGGCCGATGAGTCACGGCTGCGTGAATCTGCGCATCGAGGATGCTCAATGGCTCTTCAACTGGGCCGACCCGCCTCTGCCCGCTGGCGCCAGCCACGTGCGGTCAGGCAGTGCCAACCCCGGCACCCTGGTTGTGGTTCACTATTGATTAGCCCTCCCGAGGCAAGCCTCCTTTCAGCGACTGAAGTCGCCCCTACAGGGCCTTCGGCCGCGAAGTCCACCTGCGTGGACCGGTTTTTTAGCCCGCGTAGGCGGGCTTTGCGGCGGAACGCCCTGTAGGAGCGATTTTAATCGCCCAAAAAACAGGTAGTCCCCCCGTTAAGCGTCGATGATGTTTGGGAGCGCGAGGGCTTGCCCTCTCCCTCCCCCCAACCCCCTCCCTCTCCCAAATTGGGAGAGGGAGGGAGTGCAGGCGGGGGTGGGTGAGAGCTTTGCCTCCTCTTCGCCACCAACCCTCAACGGGGGGACCACCAAAAAACAGAGGGTGAACGATTACTCTCTATTTACTTGGCGTAGTCCACCGCCCGGGTTTCGCGGATCACCGTCACCTTAATCTGACCAGGATACTCCAGGCTCTCCTCTACCTTGCGGGCGATGTCCTTGGACAAATTGATGGCGGCGTAGTCGTCGATCTCCTCCGGCTTGACGATGATGCGGAGTTCCCGTCCTGCCTGGATGGCATAACTCTCGCCCACCCCTTCGAAGGAATTCGCCACCTCCTCCAGTGCCTTGATGCGCTTCACGTAAGTCTCTAAACTTTCGCGCCGGGCACCCGGTCGGGCACCAGAGATGGCATCGGCCGTCTCCGCGATGATGGCCTCCAACGATTCCTGTTCGACCTCGTGGTGATGCGAGGCGATGGCGTTCACCACTTTGGGATGGACGCCGCACCGTTTGGCGATGTCGGCACCGATGAGGGCGTGGGGGCCTTCCACCTCGTGGTCTACCGCCTTGCCGATGTCGTGCAACAGCGCTGCTTCCTTGGCGATGCGCACGTCGGCCCCCAGTTCGGCGGCCAGGATGCCGGCGATGTGCGCGCACTCGATGGCGTGCTGGTGTTGATTTTGCCCATAGCTGGTTCGATACTTGAGCCTGCCCAACAGCTTGATGATTTCGGGGTGTAGACCGTGGACGCCGGCCTCCATAGCCGCCCGCTCCCCCTCCTCGATGATGGTCTGCTCCACTTCCTGACGTGCTTTCTGGACCATCTTCTCGATGCGCGCCGGGTGAATGCGCCCGTCGGTGATAAGCTTCGACATAGCGACGCGGGCAATTTCGCGCCGCACCGGGTCGAAGCCCGACAGGATAATGGCCTCCGGTGTGTCGTCAACGATGACGTCTATGCCGGTTGCGTTTTCAAAAGCGCGGATGTTGCGACCCTGTCGCCCGATGATGCGTCCCTTCATATCATCGCTGGGCAAAGGCACCGCCGACACCACGCTTTCGGCCACCTGGTCGGAGGCGATGCGCTGGATAGCCAGGGTGACAATTTCACGGGCCCGGCGCTCACCTTCGATTTTGGCCTCTGCTTCGATCTCACGCACAATGCGAGCCATATCCTGTCGTGCGTCCTTCTCCACCGTCTTCAGCAGTATCTCTTTGGCCTCCTCTTGCGACAGGCCTGAAATACGTTCAAGCTCGGCCTTCTGCTGCCGGTAGAGTTTGTCGATCTCGTGGGCACGGCGGTCGAGGCTGCTTTGGCGCTTGCTGAGGGTACGCTCTCGCCGGTCAATATTTTCAAAACGCCGGTCCAGTGATTCCTGCCGCCTTTGCAGTCGTTCCTCCTGCCGCTGCAGTTCGGCCCGTTTGCGTCCCATTTCCGCTTCGATCTCGTTGCGGAGTCGAATGGCTTCTTCCTTCGCCTGAAGCAACATATCTTTCTTTTGCGCTTCGGCCTCGCTCAAAATACGTTCTGCTTCAGCCTGGGCTGACTTCAGCCTGGTTTCCGCGAGGTACTGCTTGAAAAAGTAGCCAAGCAAAAAGGCAACCAATCCAACCCCAAGGCTGACGACGAATGTAACAACAAGGTTTCCCATTTCCTTGTTCCTTCCTTTCCAGTCTGGTATATGTCATCGCACGCTCATACGCCAGCGACCAACGTCGTGAGTCGCACTCGACACCAGCGTGCGTGGAGAAAGTTTCAAATTTGCCGGTCAGTCTTCGATGTTCAATTCCTGGCAGGCTTTTTCAAAAGCCAGGAGGATAATTCCATAATCAAATCCACGGCGACTCAAATAGCCCATTATTTTCTGGCGGAGCTCGTCGCGGGCAAGGGTAGCCCACCGTGGCAATCGGCCCTCGATGGCACGCCAGGCGGCCGCTTCCTCGTCTACCTCGTTCAGCACGCGGGCGATGATCTGGTCGTCCACGCCCTTTTGGCGGAGCTCGTAGCGCAGAGCGCGGCGGCTGCGCGGCCTGAATTGCTCGCGGTTTTCCACCCAAAAGCGGGCAAAAACCTCGTCGTCCAGGTAATCGGCCTGCTCCAAACGTCGGACGACGCTGGCGATGACTTCCCCATCCACTCCTTTGCCGCGCAAATACCGTTCCACTTCCTCCCGGCTGCGAGGCCGATAGCCCAGGAAACGCACCGCCCGGTCGAAGGCCCGGGCCTGCTCATCCCGTGTCTTGAGCGCAGCGATCTCCGCGTCGGATAGCACCTGACCTTTGCGCAGCCGGGCCGCTTCGACGGCCGCCAGTCCGAAGGCGTATTCACCGTCCAGGTAGACGTTGACACGTTCTTTGTTGCGTCGCTGAAACTTCAACGCAGTGATGGTGCCGGCCATTTGTCCTCTTGCGCACAAGAACGCCGTCGAACCGAGGCAAGACATTCCCGCCCGCCTAAAAAGAGACAAGCTGTAGCACATCGCGCCACAGCTTGTCACGATTGTCAGATAATAGAAATAGAGAGCTTGTTCGCCGACTAGATTGATATGTGAACTCTTATCTCGAAAGTTCTCCGAGTTTGAGCTACAGTCTGAGCATTGGCTGAGTGAACCAGATCGAACGATTAGTCGCAGATAATCGGTAGTCGGACATCAGCGATCAGACGCCGGGTTTCTCGTCTGGTTGCCGACTGCTGATGACAACATTTAGCTTCAAACCGTTGTCCATCTGGCTCAACTGGCGTCGTTGCCCACGTTATCAATGCGGCTGCCCGTCCTGCCGTGTTTTGTGATCCGACTCGGGTCGGGCGCAGGACGAGTCAGGGAGCTTTGCACCGAAGGCTCACGTCGAAGCCTCCTGGCCGAGGACTTTGGTTAAGCTCTACCGCCCCCACAAGCCCATCCTGGCTTCTTGCTCCATCCGGGGTGCTTCAAGGCAGTCGAACTGTCAAAGCCCTCAGTCCAGCCATCACCCTGAGCTTTCGGGCGTTACAAAGCGTTTTACCCACTTTTCGACGAACCGCTGGAGGCCGGCTCTGGGGAAAAAGCAGTCAATATTGTCGAACGTTCGGCGGCCAGATCAGATCTCCGCTCTGACCGCGGACGGTGTTATACTCCCCCCTTGCCCTCCCAAGATATACGGTTCAAGCTCCTATTCACTAACTGTGGCGTGGTAGGGTCGGCAAGCGCCATTTTGTCTGACGGCATCGATGTCTCGTGGTATGTCAGCCTGTGGCTAGGCGCGTCGCTGCCCGTTATCCGTCTGCTTTTTCTGTAGTACGTCCCTTCTCTGAAGATGCTCCTAGAGTCGGCAAGCCTTTCGCTTCACGTACTTTGTTTTCTATCTCCAGGGCCATATCGGGGTTGTCGCGCAGGAACTGTTTCACCTTCTCCCGGCCCTGCCCCAGCCGGGTCTCACCGTAGGAGTAGAACGACCCCCGCTTCTCCACGATGCCCTCCTCCACCGCGATGTCCAGCACGTCCCCCACTTTGGAGATG
>JAJRXB010000083.1 GCA_024276515.1 Chloroflexota bacterium | reverse complement strand
GCTCGCCCCACCGTTCGTAGGCGGCCAGGATCAACTCGCTATCGGTGATCTCCCCTGCCGGACGCCCCTCAAAACTCAGCATCCTGATGAGTTCATCACGATTGTCAATGCGGGCGTCGGCCGTGAGAGCCAGGTCGCCGGTCGAGTTCAGCAAAGGAAGTCGCTCACTCAGGGATTCGGGCGTCGTCCACAGCATCCGGTGCCCCAGACCAACTGGCCCTTCGTTCCAGACGCCTGCCCCGTCCGGCCCCCGGTGGACCAGGCTGGCCACCATCCGTTCGAGGTCCGTGCGATCCACCGGCCGGCCATCGAGGATGTAAATTCCGGCGATGGCACTCATAGCCCATCTCCCTCCAAAGGTGGCAGCGGGGTGTAGCGCGAAAGGTCCTCTGAGCCGCCGAGCACGATCCTGCCCCGACTTTCCACCCAGGCGTGGGCTTGTAACTGCCCTTCCTCGCTTCGGACAACACCGATGCGGAGGCTGGCCGGATGACCACACCGGCCGAGCAACACCTGCGTGGCCAGGGCCCGGGTGAGACAGGTGGCTACGGGCACGTATCGGCCTGCCACTGTCACGGCCCAGGTGACTCTGTCCAAAGAGGCCCGGTTGGTCCCTTGTGCCACTCGTGCCAGGAGTCGCCGCAAGGTCTCAAAGGGAAGCAGCCACAATCCCAGCCTGATCGCCCCCAGCAGAAACACCGACTGGATCAGAAGGCGGCGGTCCGTCGAGGGGAGGCGCAGGAATTTACGCATGCGGTGCATCTTGGACCTCTATGAGTCCCTGGGCTGCGAGCTCCTGGAGGAATGCCAGGAGTTCGCGCTCACAGCGGTCGGGGTCAACCTCGTATTCCTCCAGCAGGGCATCCCGGACCTCGCTCACAGCCCGTGGCTCCTGGATCAGACTCCAGACCCGGGCTCCTACGGCGTCCAGGCCATAGTACACCCCGGACTTGAGATGGAGCATCACCACCTCATCGGACAGATCAGCCGAGATCTGATCCTTCGCTGCTGTCACCATCGAACGCCCGGAGATCACGCGCTCCAACTCGGGACAATCCATTTTTATCTTCCTTTTGCATCCGTCATTAGCGCCACCCGCCCTTGGCTGATGGCGGGTAGCTTTGTGCAAGTTTGGCGGTCATCCTGAGCCTGTCGGTAGTATTAGCCGTTCTTGAAAATGATCGGCAGAAAGATCGTTGACTGGCCGGCTTGCGAGCTTGGCGCAATTATGAGGGGATTGAAAAAGTAATCCTTGTAGGTAGCGCCGACGTCCTCCTGGCCGGGCGGCAGGACAAAGAGTGAACTCCAAAGCGTAAACACCGGGTTCACGTCGCCTTCAACCAAGAAGCCCGAGTCGCCGTAGGAAACGTAATCGCCTGTCCCTTCAGTATCATCGCACTCAAGACTACCCGGGCTGGGGTCACTATCATCGTCACAGTAATAGTTCTTCTGCGTGTCGCCCACCGACGTGGGGTCGGTCACCTGAACCACCCGGCCGGTGGTATGGCCGACCTGGGCCCAGTTGCTGAATGGCGTTTCGGCCACCGGGTCCGGGCTGCCATCGACGGTGACCCCGCCAGGGGTGTTGGCGTTGTAAAAGGTGGCCCCGGAGGCGACACTGTTGAGATCGATCGACGTGCGGATGCCGGACAGGGTAGTAGAACTACCAAGGTCGAAGTTCACGTCAGAGGTGGTTTGAAACAGTGAAGCATAGGCCCGATAGGTGTTATCTAGATTAACTTCAACTATAGGGCTGAGATCCCGCTGAACAGATCGCTGGAGGATAACCCGTACCGGCCCATCCTTGACGAAGGTTATTTCAGGATTCAGCAGGCTCTGCTCGGTTACAGTGGTCGGAACGCCGAGCACTTCCAGAAGGACACGCAGTTTCGTTCGATCCAGGATGTCCACGCCGCTGCCGTTCACGGCCAGGTAGTCTATCGCCTCGTAGGCGGTTGTGAGGCCCAACTCATAATGCCGCGCGGTAATGGTGATACGCTGGCTGGTGGTTATAATGTCAACGTAATCGTCACCAGGTCCGGGAGTCAGCGTGCCGGAGCGAACCAGGTAGGCCCAGCCTTTCTTGGTGAGGCTCAAGGGATCGGTGACTTCAATTTCGTACCAGGTGTCGCTGATGGTCAAAGTCCCGGTCAGTGCCGTCGTGTCCGTTGGCCGATCACCCAGGTCCATAGCCATAAAGACGATCTCGTCGTTGGCGTCCAGCAGGCCATCCTCGGTGGTCGTATAGCTGCCGCTCGCCGTTACCTCGTCCACCTGGACGGGGATCGGCCCACTCAGGCTATTGCCGGTAAACGTATAAACGAACAAGTCCTCGACCGGCGCGCCGATCAGGGCGGCAACTCGCGCCCCTTCGACCACCACCGGTTCCAGGTCTCGGTCGAGGGTCTTTGCCTGATTCGCCTGACCGGCCACGTCGGCGATGGCCTGGCCGGTCAGCACGACACCCGTAACGATCAGGGCCAACAGGACAAATAGGACTAACAGGCGTTTGTGGGTATTACGTGCCATCATCCCTACTCCTTGTATGTAGATTCGGGGCAATGCCCTGGCCTCGCTGACGGGAGTCACCAGGCTGACTCATGCCTTTGACGATCTCGAGACGCCACTTTTCCACCGACAGAAGAGTGCCCGAACCACCTGAAGGGCAAACGAGAAAAATACCTGTACGCCGCGACGCAGACGGGCCGTCAGACGATGGGGCCGGGGTCCCGAGCCCCTTTGCCCGAGAACCTGGCTCCAACCGCACAGCCTCCTCCACGCCAGCGTGCTGGCCGCGATGAGCCAGCCTATCCCTCGCCAGATGGCAGTGTCCAGAGACATGTACCGACCACCCCTCTCGACGACCAGCACCCGGCCCACGATCTTGTCGGCGCTCAGGGGGCGATCCGGGCGGGGGGCATTGTCCCCTTTGGCGGTGAAGGTGGGGCCGGCGTCGCTGTCACAGATGCACAGCACCCGATGGGCGGCCAGGTCGTTTCCGCGGCGAAAGACAATAATATCTCCGCGACGGATTCCGGCCGCGCCGTGCTCCACCAGCACACTGTCCCCGTCCTTGATCAGGGGAAACATGCTGTTCCCGGCTATCTTGAGGCGATTTCGCGCTTTTCTCTCGGCCCAGATTTCCAACACCGCCTCGGTGATGGAACCCCGTGCCGAGGCAGACTCGCCACCCGAGATGGACATCAAGTCGCCGCTCCGGAGTGAACGCGCCAGACCACGATTTCAAAAGTGTTTAGGGTAGGGAGCGAGGCATTCCCAACATCGGGTTCGCCGAGCCAGGCCCCATTAACGGACGAGAGTCTTCATAGCGCAAGGCCTGGGCCGGAACGCCTCGTCCCTACCCAGAAACTTATGAAACAGGCCTCTAGGGGTGGTAGTTCCTCAAAGTCACGGGCAGGTAGATGGTGTGCCACGAGGCCGAAGGGTGCGGGGGAAGGTTGAGTTGTGAGGCCGGGTCGCCGAACAAGACAAACGTCTCCACCAGGTCTCCCCAGCCAGTAGATTGCGCATAGGTTGAGATCTTGGCGGCGGTGGTGGCCGAACCTATCACGCGGTCTCCGCCGCTGAAGATTGTGTCATACAACTCACTGATCAGGGTTCTGTGGCCTGCGGGATAGCCCAACCCTGTGGGAGCCCACACGGCCAAAGCACCTCTGTTGCCCACCCGCAAGAATTCCTCGGCCAGGGAATATGCATACTCGTCATCAGGGTGAGAAAAGAACCCATTCAGGCAGTTGGCCGTCGTGACGAAGGGGATCTTGCCCCCATTGTTCAGCAAGCCAACGTCCGAGGTCTGGAATGTGCGCCCTCCGGTCCACACGCCCCAATTGTCCACGTTGCCGTGGCCCGCGTAGTTGACCATCACCACGCCATCGTCAATGGTGTCGACGATGGCGGCGGTGGGATCATCCGGCGCAGAGTACTGACGGACGTACACTCTGCGGGGATGGAATCCGTCAGGGAGAAGGCCGATCAGTTCTTCGGACAGCAACTCGAAGGTTGTCTCATCGTCATCGGCCACGAACAGTGCGGCCCGGTTCCAGTCACCTGCCGGAGGGCTCTGCTCGTAGTTGATGATCTTGTTCACCACGGCGTCGGCGTCGGCCCTTGTCCTCACCGAGATCCGCCCCAGGAACATATCCGGCAGGATGTCGTCGCCACTCACGCACACGAACCAATTGTCAGAAGGGGTCTCCCCCAGTTCCAGCGTCTCAATGAGATGGGTGGGCACGTAGTTGACGTTGCCTGTCCCCAGGTTGTCCTTGTAGTCCATGTTCGCATCACCCATCAAGAGAACGTACTGGGGGGCCGGCGCGGTCCAATTCTCGTAGGCATACGCCAAAAAGTCCCGGATCGCCTGGGGGTTAAAGATGCCATAGTTGAACTCGTCGTAAACGTCGGTGATCTCGACCGTTG
>JAJRXB010000082.1 GCA_024276515.1 Chloroflexota bacterium | reverse complement strand
GGCTATACGGCCGAAGGCCCTGTAGGGGCGACTTCAGTTTTTCGGGCGATTAAAGTTGCTCCTAAAGGGCGTTCCGCCACGGAGTCCCCCTGCGTGGACCGGTTTTTTGGCCCGCGCAGGCGGGCTATGCGGCCGAAGGCCCTGTAGGGGCGACTTCAGTCGCGTTTACCCGCCGACCATCTCTTTCAATTCTTCCTCGTTGATGATCTTGATCCCCAACGACTGAGCTTTGGCCAGCTTGCTGCCGGGATTTTCGCCCAGCAACAGGTAGTCGGTCTTTTTGGAGACGGAGCTCGTCACCTTGCCCCCGTGTGCTTCGATGAAGGCTTTGGCCTCGTCGCGGGTCATCGTGGGCAGCGTGCCGGTGATGACAAAGGTCAACCCGGCCAGCGGCCGGGCCGACGGCGGGGCGGCAGTGACCTCGGCTTCCATACGAACCCCCGCCCGGCGCAGCTTTTCGATCACCTGCCGGTGGCGCGGACGGCTGAACCAGTCCACCACGCTCTGGGCGATGTGCGGACCGATGCCTTCAATCGCCTCCAATTCTTCGACGGTCGCGTTCGCCAGCGTGTCCATCGAGGGGAAGGCGGCGACCAGCATTTTGGCCACCACGCTCCCCACGCCTCGGATGCCCAGGGCCGTCACCACCCGCTCCAGCGGCTGCGATTTGCTGGCCTCGATGGCAGCCAGCAAGTTGTCGGCCTTCTTCTCGGCGAAGCCTTCGAGCGACAGCAATTGGTCACGGGTCAGGTAATAGATGTCGGCCACGTCCCGGATGAGGCCGGCCCGGATGAGCTGCTCGGCAATCTTGACGCCGAAGCCCTCGATGTCCATCGCGCCCCGCGAGACGAAATACTCCACCCGCCGCACCAGTTGGGCCGGGCAGGCGGCGTTGACACAATAGACGGCCACCTCGTCCTCCGGCTTGACCACCGGCTCGCCGCACGAGGGGCAACGATCGGGCAACTGGTAGGGCTTTGAATCGGGGGGGCGCAGCTCCAGGATGGGCTTGACGACCTGGGGGATCACGTCGCCGGCCCGCTTGACGACCACGGTGTCTCCTTCGCGGATGTCTTTGCGTGCCAGGTCTTCAAAGTTGTGCAGGCTGGCCTGCCGCACCGTTACGCCGCCAATGTTGACCGGCTTCAGCACGGCGTAGGGGGTGAGCACGCCGGTCCGCCCCACGTTCACCTCGATCTTGAGCAACCTGGTGGTCGCCTCGCGGGCGGGGAATTTGTAGGCGATGGCCCAACGGGGGGCGTTGCCCACCACACCCAGCAATTCCTGAAGGGCGAAATCGTCCACTTTGACCACGACGCCATCGGCCTCATAGGGCAGGCTATCGCGCCGCTCCATCCACCGGTGGATCAGGTCCAGCACTTCGTCGAAATCACGGGAGCGTCGGACGTCGGGGCTGACGGGGAAGCCCAGCCGCCGCAGATAGTCCAGTGCCTCCCACTGGCTGCGAATTTCCTCGCCCCCTTCCACGTAGCCGATGGCGTAGGCGAAAAAAGCCAGCGGTCGCCGGGCGGTGATCCGGCTGTCGAGCTGACGGACGGCGCCGGCGGCTGCGTTGCGAGGGTTGGCGTAAAGCTTCTCCCCTTTCTCCGCCTGGCGTCGGTTCAGTTCGTTGAAGGCGGCGATGGGCATATAAACCTCGCCGCGCACCTCGATGCGGGCGGGCGGAGACGGGCCGACTTCGGCGAGCTCAGCCGAGCCGTCGGGCGAGACCGGGATGCGCAGAGGGATGCTTTTGACTGTGCGCAGGTTGGCGGTCACGTCTTCGCCCTCGATGCCGTTCCCCCGGGTTGCGCCGCGCACCAGGACTCCGTTTTCGTAGGTGAGGGCCACCGCCAGCCCGTCGAACTTGGGCTCGACGACGAAGGTCAGGTCGGAGGTAGTCACGCCCTCGGGCAGCAGTCGGCCGATGCGGGTCAGCCAGGCACGCATGTCGTCGTCGTTGAAGGCGTTGCCCAGGCTGGTCATCGGGACGGGGTGGATCACCTTTTCGAATTGGTCCAGCGGCGGCGCGCCGACGCGCTGGGTGGGGGAATCGGGGGTGATGAGCTCCGGGTGCGCCTCTTCCAACGCGCGCAGTTCATTCATCAAGCGGTCGTATTCGGCGTCGCTGATGATGGGGTCGTCGAGCGTGTAATAGCGATAGGCGTGATAGTTGATCTCGTCGCGCAGTTGGGCGATGCGTTGTTCGATGGATGTCATACTACCCCTCTGGCGGTAGACTGGGAGCCAGAAAGTCGCCGCGGCCCCAGCCTTCGGTGCCGTCTGTGTTCCTCAACAACCACCACAAATAGACATTCCCTGCTTCGTCCGTCTCTCCCTGCTCGTCCTCTTTGGGGCCACCGATGACGGGCAGGACGGCTCCCTCGTCGGCGACGATCAGGCGGGCGTTGTTGGTGCCGGGTCCGGCGCGCAGGCTGAGCCCCGCCCCTCCGGTGTCCACGATTTGCACGTAGCCGCCGACCTGGATTTCCGTCGGGGCGACCGGCTCTGGGGTGGCCGTCGGTTGGGCGACCTCGGCGGTGGGCGGTTGGGTGGGGGCGGGCGCGACGGGGGCAGAGGTGGGTGTTTCAACGACCGCTGGCGCAACGGTGGGGGTGGCGGGCAATGCCAGGGTGGGCAGGCCAGGGGGCGTGGGCGTGGGCGCCGACCGCTTGTTGATGATTTGCACTACCCCCAACCCGACGAGTCCGATGGTCAGCAGCCCGGCCAGCCCGCCGATGAGCACCCAAACGATAGGAAACCCGATTTCGGCTGTCTCCTCTTCCTCCAATCGTTTGGGGCGACGTCGTTCGGGGGATTCCCATTCCCAGTTGTCATCCGGTTTCTGGTCGTAGGTCATCAGGCATGCCTCCTTGTGGGTGTGAGCATTCGAAAAGGTTTGTCATTGCACCTTCATCACCAGCAGGGTCAGGTCGTCGGGCTGAGGTGTGCCGGCGCGGAAGGTGTCTACGTCGGCAATAATGGCCTCGGCCAACGCGGGAGCCGTTTTGTGGGCGGCCCGAGCTACCACCCCCTTGAGTCGTTCCAGGCCATAATAATTCCCGTCGGGAGAGGCTGCGTCGGTGAGGCCATCGCTGTAGCAAACCAGGGCATCGCCGGGCGCAAGTTGCACCGTCGCCTCGTCCAGCACCAACCCTTCCAGGCTGCCCATAAAGCGTCCCCGCGCCTGCAGCAGGGACAACTGGCGGGTCTGGCTATGAAAATGAATGGGCAAATCGTGTCCCGCTCGCACGTAGCGCATCTCCCGGGTCCGCTGGTTGACGACGCCGTAGAAAGCGGTGACGAACATGTCCGAGTCGGAGGAGGTCATCAGCAGGTCGTGAATCTGATAGACGGCGTCGCGGGGCGACTGATACTCGGCGGCCTCGGCCAAAAAGAGGGCGCGGGTGACGGCCATGTAGAGCGCGGCGTGGACGCTCTTGCCCGACACGTCGGCCATCACCAGGCCAAAGCGCTCGTCGTCCAACAGCAAAAGGTCGTAGTAGTCGCCCCCCACTTCTCGGGCCGGGCGCGCATAGGCCGCGAACTCGAAGCCGGGGATGTGAGGGAATTCGGTGGGCAGGATGCTGCGCTGTACCTCGGCGGCGATTTCCAACTCGCGCTTCAGTCGCTCCTGCTCGACCAGTTGCGCCTGGGCAGCTTTCAGGTCGGCGTAGGCTCGCTCAAGCTCAACGTTTTTCGCCTGGAGCTGGCTGATGGTCGTCCGGTCGGTCTCGCGCAGGCTGCGGATGACACCGCGCAAAACGGTCAACGCGGCCTCTGGGCTGCGGTGGATCATCCGCTCAAAGTCCTCTTCGGTGATCTCCAGCAGACGGCTGTCGGTGAGGGTGCGCACCGAGGCCGACCGGGGCCGGTTTTCCAGCAGGGCGATTTCGCCGAAAAAAGAGCCGGGACCTTGCTCACCCAGCGTTTGCTCGCTGCCATCCGGCAATTGTTGGGTGATCGCCACCTGGCCGTCTTGGACGATGTAGAAGACGTGTTCCAGCTCTCCCTCGCGGCAAACCACGGTGCCCGCCGGGTAATCGCGGGTCACGGTCACGGTCGCCAGCGTCTCCAGTTCTTGTGGCGACAGGTCACGAAACACCCGTTGCAACATCTGCACCGCGTCCCGCTTGGGCGGGACTACGTCCGACGACGCGCGTGTCATCTTTCCTCCGCTCCGTGCCGATACCAACGGCCACGCCAACATTGTACTTGCTTATGGCACGATGCGCAAGCGCCCTCGCTTTACCACCCGATCCACCAGGTTGACGCCAAACTGATAGGCCAGGTGTCGGTAGTCGGGGGCGTCCACGATGAGCAGGTCGGCTTGCTTGCCAACCTCGATGGAGCCCAGCCGGTCTCCCAGGTCCAGGGCATAGGCGGCGTTGATGGTGCCGGCGTTCAGTGCCTCGGCCGGGAGGGTTCGCTGGTAGCGGCAGGCGATGGCCATCACCAACGGCATGGAGGGGCAGGGGGCGGAGCCGGGGTTGATGTCGGTGGCCAGGGCCAGGGCCACGCCGGCGTCGATCATGGTCCGCGCGTCGGCGAAGTGGGTGCTCCCCAGGTTGAAGTTGACGGCGGGCAGCACGACGCCCACCGTGGACGACTGGGCCAGCACCTCGATTTCGGCGGGTGGGGTCACGTCCAGGTGGTCGGCCGAGGCGGCACCCAACTCCACCGCCAGCACCACACCGCCCAACGACTCGAACTCGTCGGCGTGGATTTTGGGCTTCAGCCCCAGCGCCAGCCCCGCCGCCAGCACCCGCCGCGACTGGTCCCGGTCGAAGACGCCCGCCTCGCAGAAGACGTCGCAGAAGAGGGGAAATTGGGGAGTGGAGATTGGAGAGTGGAGATTAGTCAATCTCCACTCTCTGACTGCCGGCAGCATCTCTTCGACGACCAAATCCACGTATTCATCGGTCCGCCCCCGGTATTCGGGCGGGATGGCGTGGGCGCCGAGGAAGGTGGGGATCAGGTCGGCGGGGTGGGTGGCGTTCAGGTCGGCGATGGCCTGGAGCATCTTCAACTCGTTCTCGGTGTCGAGTCCGTAGCCGGTCTTCACCTCGACGGCGGTCGTGCCCAGGGCCAGCATGGCGTCCAGCCGGGGGCGCGATGCGGCGACCAACTCCTCGACCGTCGCCGCCCGCGTCGCTTTCATGGTGCTGACGATGCCTCCTCCGGCCTGCATAATCTCCATGTAGGTCGCGCCCTGGATCCGCATCTCGAATTCACCGACCCGGTCGCCGGCGTAGACGACGTGGGTGTGGGGGTCCACGAATCCGGGGCAGACCACCTTGCCGCTGGCGTCCACCCTCTCGCGGGCGGCGTAGTCGGCGCGCAGGTCGGGCGTGGGACCGACGGCCACGATTTCGCCGTCGGCGACGGCCACCGCGCCGTCGCGGATGAGGCCCACGTCGCGCATAGCCTTGCCCCGTTTGGGGCCGTCCGGGCTGGCGCAGGTGACAAGTTGGGTTGCATTGTGGATGAGCAGGTCAACAGGGGTCGTCATGGTAGTCCTTCCTGAGAGTTCGGATTTATGGCATATAGACCAAGCCCCAAGCTCGATGCGATGCCGCCCAGGACAAAGGGCCAGGTGTAACCATATCGCCATAGCAAGCCCCCCAGCAGGGGAGCGGGAATTGCGACCAAACCTCGAATCAGGTAATAGAGGCCAATAACCCGACCCCGATGCGATTCTTCCGCCAAATCAACAATACGGGCTTTGCGCGCCGGCTCGCCAATTTCCCGTAGACCCGCAATGACAAAGGCCAGGAAAAGCCAGCCCGACGGAAGGAGGACCAAACTGATCGGAAACAGAGTGAAAAAAGCAAAAGTGGCTAAAATAAAAGGCTGGCGACCAAAACGATCGGCCAGATGAGCGGCCGGCAAGTAGCCGACAATCGCCGTCGTCATCTGTAGAGAAGTGAACGCCCCAAATTCGAGAGGTGTTTTCTCGTGCACGTTGATTACCCAAAGCACGACGTAAATCGCAGCCAGGTTGGAGCCAAAACGCACCAGGCAATCGGCCAGTAGCAAACGCCGAAGGGACGCCGACATGATGCGCCAGATGGAATCTACGTTTGCCGGCTGCGTATCCCGGCTGGGCGAGGCATCGTGGTAGAAATGAAATTGCAAATAGATTGCCACCAGTGCCAGCACGAAAGAGAACGCAAAGCCAACGTGCATGCCGGATACGAGGCCCAAATGAGCCAACAAATAGCCCCCCAAGAGCGGTGCAATGACAATAGGCACTCGCTTCCAAATAGATTGAACACTAAACCCCATTGCTCGCTTCGATTGGCCGAGCGTATCTCCAATCAGTGCAAAGATTGCTGGTTGCGACATGCTGCTCCATGCCAGCACGAGCAAAGTCCCTGATACGACCACCTCCCATCGAGACGTCAGGAGATAAAGCAAATACCCTGTGGCTGCGACAAGGTTAAACAGGGTCAAAGCTCGTTTGCGTCCCAACCTGTCTGCAAGCCAACCGCCGGGGTACTGGTATATGGTGTCTACGACTCGTTTGAAAGAGCCGTACGCGCCGATGGCTACCGCGCTGGCTCCCAGGGCTTCAAGGTATTTGGGCAT
>JAJRXB010000081.1 GCA_024276515.1 Chloroflexota bacterium | reverse complement strand
TGGCGGTGGAGACGTAACGGATGGCGCGCAACGCCGTCGCCAGGGCGGGGTGCAGCGGCTCGACCAGGTCGGCGGCGACGTAGGCCGGGGTGGCCAGGATCACCGCGTCGGCGCGCAGCGTCCCGCCGTCTGCCAGGCGCAGGTGATAGGGCGCGCCGTCCCGTGACCTTTCCTCTGAATCCCACTCCAGCCCGACGACGCGGGTTCCGGCCAGCAGTTCCCCCTCCAGCCGGGCGACCAGGGCTTCGACCAGTTCGCGCAGACCGCCGCGCAAGGACATGAAGAGGGGAAGCTTGCGCCCGGCCCCGTTATGATCCTGCCCGGCCCTGCGCGCTTTTTGGGCCAGCATGCCTTTGATCAGACTGCCGTGCTTTCGCTCCAGGGCGACGAAACGGGGAAAGGTGGCCTGCAGGCTCAGCCGCTCCGGGTCGGCGACGTGGATGCCGGCCATCAGCGGCCCGGCGATTTTGTCCAGTGCTTCCTGTCCCAATCGGCGGCGGATGAAGTCGGCCAGACTCTCGTCGCCGTTTTCACGCCGGGGCGGGATGAAGAGGTCGAGTCCCATCCGCACTTTGCCCGGCAGCGAGATGAGGGGCGAGAGGACGAAGGGGGTGAATTTGGTGGGGACGACCAGCATCACCCCGTCGGGCAGCGGGCGGAGCCGACCGCCGTGGAGCACATACGTTTTGCGCCGGTCGTCGTTGGTCCCGACGAGTCGCTCCTCCAGCCCCAGCTCACGGCAAAGGCGCAGGGCGGCCGGCTTTTGGGTGATGAACGAGTCGGGGCCGCCCTCGATGACGAACCCATCGCGCACCTCGGTGCTGATTTTGCCGCCGAAGGTGGGCGCGCTTTCGACCAGGGTGTAGGTCAGCGGTAGGCCGGCCTGCCGCGCCTTTTGCTGCAAGTAGTAGGCGGTGGCCAGGCCGGCGATGCCGCCACCGATGATGACGACGTGGGTTGCGGGTTGTGGATGTGACAAGGTGGCCTCCATACACGTGATGCGTATTGCGTATTGCGTGCTGCGTGCTGCGTGTCCTGTTACGCAATACGCATCACGCAATACGCCCCACGCATCACGAGACACGTTTTACCAAATCTGCTAAGGCGGCGATGAAAGTCGGCGACGTGTTGAGCGACTCGCTCCGCTCCAGCCGCGCGCCGTGCGCTTCGGCCAGCTCGCGGCACTCGATGTCTACGTCGTAGAGCACTTCCACGTGATCGCACACGAAGCCGATGGGCACGACGAGCAGACGCTTTTCCCCTGCCTGGGCCAGTTTCACGATCACGTCCTCAATGTGCGGTCCCAGCCAGGGCTCCGGGCTGTGGCCGGCGCTCTGGTAGCAAAGGAGCCAGCGATCGGGGGGCAGGCTCAGACGGTCGGCCAGCAGCGTCGCCGTTTCGCGCAGTTGCGCGTCGTAGGGATCGCCCTGGTCGAGGACCCGGGCCGGCAGGCTGTGGGCGGTGAAGAGCACTTTGGGCCTATCCTCTGCAAAGCGTGCCAGCGCATCCGCTGCCTTTTCGGCCAGGGCGGCGACGAGGCCGGGATGGTCGTGCCAGCTTTCGACGCGGGCGAAGGTGACGTCCACAGCCAGGTCGCGGACTGCCTCGTCCAGCCGCTGGAAGTAGGCGCCGGTGCTCAGCCGGGAGTAGTGGGGGGCCATCACCAGGGCGACCGCCCGCTCGATTCCGTCGTCGGCCATCTGGGCCACGGCCTCCCGGATGTGCGGCTGCCAGTGGCGCATGCCGACGTAAGCGCGGAAGCGAGGGCCGTCTTCCTGGTTCAGGTGCGCTTCCAGCGCCGCCGCCTGCTGGCGGGTGATGTCCAGCAGCGGCGACCGGCCGCCGATGAGGGCGTAGCGTTTCTTAACTTTCGCCACCAACTCCGGCGACGTGGGACGCCCGCCCCGGATGTTGAGCAAATAGGGCTCGACGTCGTCGAGGGAGTTCGGGCCGCCGTAGGCCATAAGCAGGATGCCGGTGGGAGGTTGGGCATTGGGCATGGTCGGGCTCCGGGTGTCTCGCACTCAAGCCGAGGCTTTCTGCTCGATTGGCCGGGCAGCTTCGGCGTCGGCGACCAGGGTCCCGCCCCGCACTGTCGCACCAATCACCAGGCCGGCGCTGATCAGCACCACGTTTTTGATAATGTATTGACCTTCCAACGTGGGGGCGTAGGGAATATGAGTGAAGACTTCCTGTGGGAAAAAGAAGATCGGCGTGATGGTGCCGGCCATTTGCAAAAAGAGCAAAAGCAACGTCGCCCGCATGAACACACCCATAATCAGCCCCAGCCCAATCAGGCATTCCCACGTCGCCAGTATGAGAATTGATACATTCGCGGGAATCAGTCCGAAGGTCATGACCGTGATGGTTCGCGTTGCCAAATCCTGTGCAGGGCTGAGGCCGGGAAAGAATTTCAGCACGCCGAACCAGAAGAAGATAACGCCGAGACTGATCCGCAAAAGCACAATAGCGTAACGGGCCATCCAATCTGTGACACGCACGTCAACGCGGGTGAACAATGTTTGCAGGGTTTGCATGATTCATCTCCCTCCTTCGGGCACGGTCGGGAGACCGGCCCGAGCTGTGTGGGCGCGGTCGGGAGACCGGCCCGAGCTGTGTGGGCGCGGTCGGAGACCGGCCCGAGCTGTGTGGGCGCGTCGGAGACCGGCCCGAGCTGTGTGGGCGCGGTCGGAGGCCGGCCCGAGCCAGATGCCTATCGCCGGCTCATCTCGTGCACCATGTCCACGAGCGCGGCCACGTGCTCGACGGGGGTTTGGGGCAGGATGCCGTGGCCCAGGTTGAAAATGTGGCCGGGCCGACCGTCTGCCTGGGCCAGCACTTCGGAGACGCGCTTCTTCAGCTCCGGGATGGGGGCGAAGAGGGCGACCGGGTCCAGGTTGCCCTGGACGGCTACGTCGTCGCCGAGGCGTCGCCAGGCGTCGGCCAGGTCCACGCGCCAGTCCACGCCGATGACGTCGCCGCCCGCTTCTTTGAACACTTCCAGCATGCCCGAGGTGCCGGTGCCGAAGTGAATGACGGGCACGCCGCTGGATGGCTCGACCGAGCTCGCCGAAGTCTGGGCAGTTTGGATGGCCCGGCGTGAATAGGGCAGGGCGTAGCGGCGATAGTCGGCGGGGCTGAGGGCACCGGCCCAGCTATCGAAGAGTTGCAAGGCCTGGGCGCCGGCCTCGGCCTGCGCCTTCAGATATTCTCCCACCATCGTGGCCAGCTTGCCCATCAGTTCGTGCCAGGTCTCCGGCTGATTATACATCAGGCTTTTGGTCAAAACAAAGCTGCGCGTCGCTCCCCCCTCGATGGCGTAGCTGGCCAGGGTGAAGGGCGCGCCCGAAAAGCCGATGAGCGGGACTCGACCGTCGAGCTCCCGCCGGGCCAGCCGGATGGCTTCCATCGTAAAACTCAAACTCTCGCGGGGGTCGGGGACGCGGAGGGCGGCCACGTCGGCGGCGATGCGCAGCGGGTTGTGGATGACCGGCCCCTCGCCCCGGATGAATTCCAGCGACAGGCCCATGGCCTCCAGCGGCGGCAGGATGTCGGCGAAGATGATGGCCGCGTCCAGGTCGAAGGCGTTGACCGGTTGCATCGTCACCTCGACGGCCAGGTCGGGCGTTTTGATGATTTCCAGGATGGTGTGCTTTTCGCGCAGCCGCCGATACTCGCTCATATATCGTCCTGCCTGGCGCATCAGCCAGACAGGGGTACAGTCCACCGGCTGGCGGCGGCAGGCTTTCAGGAAGCGATCGTTCATTGTAACCACCGGGCGGCGTCTTTGGCGTGATAGGTCAAAATCAGGTCGGCGCCGGCGCGCTTGATGCCGGTCAGTAGCTCCAGCACCACGGCCCGCTCGTCGAGCCAGCCGTTGGCAGCAGCGGCTTTGATCATGGCGTATTCGCCGCTGACGTTGTAGGCCGCTACCGGCAGGTGACAGGCGTCGCGCACCCGGCGGATGACGTCCAGGTAGGGCAGAGCCGGCTTCACCATCACCATATCGGCCCCTTCTTCGACGTCCAGCGCCAGTTCGCGCAGCGCCTCGCGGGCGTTGGCCGGGTCCATCTGGTGGGTTCTGCGGTCGCCGAATTTGGGCGCGCCTTCGGCCGCATCGCGGAAGGGCCCGTAAAAGGCGCTGGCGTATTTGATGGCGTAGCTGAGGATGCTCACGTTGACGAAGCCCTCGGCGTCCAGCGCCGAGCGGATGGCGGCCACCATGCCGTCCATCATGCCCGATGGGGCGACCACGTCGGCCCCGGCCCGGGCGTAGGACACGGCGGCCTTTTGCAAGATTTCCAGGGTGGCGTCGTTGTCAATGATCAGAGATGGGAGGTTGGTGGTTGGAGATTGAGTTGGGGATTGAGAATTGGGGATTGGGGATTGCCCACCAACCTCCCATCTCCGACCCTTGATCACCCCACAGTGGCCGTGGTCGGTGTATTCGCACATGCACACGTCGGCGATCACGACCAGATCCGGCAGAGCATCCTTGATGGCCCGGACGGCCTGTTGCACGATCCCTTCGTCGGAGAAATTCTCGCTGCCGACGGCGTCTTTGGTCGCCGGAATGCCGAAGAGGATGACGGCCGGCACCCCCAGGTCGGCAGCCTCTCGCGCCTCGACGACGGCCTGGTCCACCGAAAGCTGAGCGACGCCCGGCATGGACGTGATTTCGCGGCGCACTCCCTGGCCGTGGACGACGAACATCGGGTAGATGAAATCGTCGGGCGCCAGGGTCGTTTCGCGCACCATCTGGCGCAAGACCGGAGTCGCCCGCAGGCGACGGGGACGGGTGGTTGGAAAGCTCATCTTGTTTGTCCTCCCCCTTCAATCGTGTTAAAATCAGCACAGCAGATAACCTGACGGCAATTGCTCACCCTCCCGCAAGTTTGGAAGTTGCCAACTGCGGGAGAGTAGGCTGAACGATGCTTGTTGCGCCAGTTCGAGGTGATCTATGGGTGGTCAGGACGAAATTGTTGAAATTGCAGATATTGAGTCATTGGGTGGTCTCCCTATCGGGTGTTGCTGGACAGGAAGAGGTGATTTCTTTTCTCCGGTAGCCCCGGAATGGGGATTCCGGGGCTGCGTATTGCTGGCGGCAGTTCTCATCGGAGCGCCGGA
>JAJRXB010000080.1 GCA_024276515.1 Chloroflexota bacterium | reverse complement strand
GAATTAACCCAGGTGACAGTCACCTTCGATCTTTTGGCGAGAGGAAGGCACTTGACAACCATTTCTTACCGTTTTTGCCAACGTGTCATACCGAACAAGGTGACTGTCACCTCGCTCGCGCTAGAACGTTGAAAAGCCCTGCCGGGGGAGCGCATTCGTTTTGCGAGGTCGCAATCTTGGTGTTACAATTCGATCATTCTCTGATCACCACTCATTATCAGTACTTACGCAGTCGAATGCTCGGAGGGGTTTGTAACCCCCGGTTGGAGCGCAAGACGCCTCTTGGGGAACTAAAACGCAGGTTACAAACCTGCTTCGAGCGTAATCATTCTCTAATCACCACTCATTATCTCGTAGAGAAGGAGGACCAACTTGGAATCCACAGCAACGATGCTATCGAGGGATGGACGCCAAGTATTGTCGCGCCGCGTCCGACGTTTGATTGACCGCTGGCAACCACCTGAGACGGCCGTTCTCATCACCACGGCCCTCATCGTGGGGCTGGGGGGCGGCCTGGGGGCGGTTGCCTTTCGCTGGTTGATTAACAACTTCACCCGTATTTTCTTCGACGTGATGCAAGGGTGGCTCTCCTTTATGGGCTCGGCCTACGTGGTGGTGATACCGGCCATTGGCGGCTTGTTCTTTGGGCCGATGATCTACTTCCTCGCCCGCGAAGCCAAAGGCCACGGCGTGCCCGAAGTGATGGAAGCCGTCGCCCTGCGAGGGGGACGGATTCGCCCGGTGGTGGTGGTTGTGAAGGCGCTGGCCTCGTCTCTGTGTATTGGCAGCGGCGGCTCGGCGGGCCGCGAAGGGCCCATCGTGCAAATTGGGTCGGCCCTGGGGTCCACCCTGGGGCAAATCCTCAGGCTCTCGGACGAGCGTATTCGCAACCTGGTGGCCTGTGGCGCGGCGGCCGGCATTGCCGCCACGTTCAACGCTCCCATCGCCGGCGTCATCTTCGCCCTGGAGATCATCCTGGGCGAGTTCAGCGTGAGATATTTTTCCACCGTGGTCATCTCGTCGGTGGCGGCCAGTGTGGTCGGGCGGATTGCGTTTGGCAATATGCCGGCTTTCATCATCCCCCAGTATTCGTTGGTCAGCCCCTGGGAACTGCCACTGTACGTGCTGCTGGGAGGATTGGCCGGCCCGGTCGCACTCCTCTTCGTGCGGACTCTGTACGGCCTCGAGGATTTGTTCGACGCCTGGCACTTTCCTGAATACGTCAAGCCGGTGGTGGGCGGGCTGTTCGTCGGAGTGATCGGCTTTTACTTTCCTCACGTCTTCGGCGTGGGGTACGAGGCAATTGAGGCCGCCCTGGTGGGCAAGATGCTGTTGAGCACGATGGGCCTGCTGGCCCTGATGAAGATCCTGGCCACCTCGTTGACGATTGGCTCAGGCGGATCGGGGGGAGTGTTTGCTCCTTCCCTCTTCATCGGCGCCATGCTGGGCGGGGCGTTCGGCACCGTGGTCCATCAAATACTGCCCAACATCACGGCAGCGCCGGGGGCCTACGCCCTGGTGGGGATGGCGGCGGTCTTCTCTGGGGCGGCCCACGCGCCGATCACGTCCATCATCATCCTCTTCGAGATGACCAACGACTACCGCATCATCTTGCCCCTGATGCTGGCGACAGTGGTCAGCACTTTGCTGTCGCAAAAGCTCAACCACGAAAACATCTACACCCTCAAGCTGTCCCGGCGCGGGATACGGCTGGAGCACGGTCGTGACATTGACGTGATGCAGGGGGTGTTGGTGGGCGAGGCGATGACCACAAACGTAGACACCGTGGACGCCGATCTGCCGCT
Source organism: Chloroflexota bacterium (assembly GCA_024276515.1). Classification (GTDB taxonomy): domain Bacteria; phylum Chloroflexota; class Anaerolineae; order 4572-78; family NAK82; genus JAJRXB01. The sequence continues at coordinate 8,673 of JAJRXB010000080.1, read as the reverse complement.
GACTGACCTGGAGCGTGCCTTCCACGAAACGCACCATCACGGTTTTCCGGTGCTCGATGCCAACGGGGACCTCTTCGGCGTGGTGACCATCCAGGACCTGGAACGGGCCAAAGAGCGGGGGCCTATCGAAGGATTGCGCGTGCGCGACATCGCTACCCGGTCGGTGCTGGTGGCCTACCCCGACGAACCGGTATGGGCCGCCCTCAAGCGGTTGGGCACGCGCGACGTGGGACGCCTGCCCGTGGTAGACCGGAACAACCCCAAGCGACTGGTGGGCGTCATCCGCCGTTACGATATTGTGCGCGCCTACAAAGTGGGCATCGGACGCAAACTGGAGACACAAACCCGAGCCGAGCAACTCCGGCTGGGCAAGCTAACCGGCACAGAGTTCATTGACGTGGAAGTGCTCCCAAAATCTCCGGCGGCGCACCGGGCCATCAAAGAACTGGAGTTGCCCGAAAAGTGCGTGCTGGTTTCGATTGTGCGAGACAATCGCGTGCTCATCCCCCACGGCGACACCCTTTTGATGCCGGGTGATCGTTTGACGGCGTTGGTAGCACTGGACTGTATGTCCCAATTCCACCGTATCTTCCACGACGCGGAGGATCACGAACGACCGACAAAGTGACGTAATCCCAGCCGACGCGAGAGTCGGCGGCGAAGTGCCCGCCAAGTCCCGGCACGGGGCCAGGTCCTGGCACGGGGCAAAGTCCTGGCACGGGACAAGGTCCTGGCACGGGAGAAAATCCTGACCCGGGCACGACGGGAGCCGGTCCGGGGGGTGATCGGCCGGGCGACCTGCTTTTCGGTCAGCAGGTGGTGTAGCCGCCGGGCGATGATCAGCGTGGCATCGGGGTGAGCCAGCGCAGCGGCGTTGGCAGCCATTTGTCCCAACGTGTCGTCGTCGGAGTGGAGCCATTTCCCGACGAGACGCGCAACCTCGGCCGGGTCTGGGGCGTAGGCCCCGGCCTGATGCTCCAACACGTAGCGCACGTTGCCCTCTTCCTGGCCGGGAATGAAGCTGGAGATGATCACCGGCAATCCGGCGATGAAAGCCTCGCTGAGAGTGCCCGGTCCTGCTTTGGTGACGAGCATGTCGCTGGCGCCCATCAATTCCGGCATATTGGTGACAAAGCCGTAGACGTGGGTGGGAATCTCCCACGCCGTCTCCTCTAGCTTTTGCTTCAGAGAGGCATTGCGCCCGGCGACGACGATCAACTGGGCGTTGGACGCCTCGGCGGCGATGGCGCGAGCGGTCTCGTACACCGGCCCCATCCCCTCTCCGCCGCCGACGATCAGCACGGCCGGGCGGTCCAGGTCCAGCCCCAATTTGCCCCGCAGGTAGAGCTTTTCTCCCACGCCCGCCGCGAATTTCAGCCCCACCGGCTGCCCCACCACTTCCACCCGTTCGGGCGGCATGCCATAGCGCAGGGCGCGTTGCCGGGCAGCCTCCGTCGGAACCAGGCAATAATCCACCTCACGGCAGAACCAGGCGGGATGTGCCGTCACCATGTCGGTGACGACGGTGACGTAAGGGATGTCGGTCTTCAGACCTTTGCGGAGCACGCGCAAGGGGATGTGATTGATGAGGGGATGAACGGAGACCACCAGGTCGGGGGCCTCGGAGCGGAACATCCTGACCGCCGAGCGGCGGACGAAGGGGATGATCACCCGCGATATGACCGTGGGGGGCCAGGTCTTGTCGTCGGTGCGCCACAGCGTGTTCCACAGCCAGAGCCCGTCGCTGACCAACCACGGGTAAGTATCGCCTACCCGATTGAGCGGCCACGGCGAATAATCTTTCCAGGCGTCGACGATGCGCACGGTTATTTCGTCACCGTAGAGGTGTGCTATCGCCTCAGAGATGGCTTCGGCTGAGGCTCGGTGCCCCCCACCGGTGTCGGACATCAAAATCAGAATCTTCTTTGGCATACCCGATACATCTTTTCCACCCGACGAACGACCAACAACATTTGTCATTCGTCCTTCGTCCTTCGTCCTTCACGTCCTCGTTGGACGATGGTCTTGACACGTTTGGCAAATTGGCTGCGGGGCATCAACACTTTGCGCCCACAGGTGAGACATCGCACCCCGATGTCGGTGCCCAGCCGGACCACGCGCCAGTCGGTGCCACCGCACGGATGCGGTTTGCGCATACGGACTACGTCGTCAAGGCGAATGTCGGTGGGGTCAATCACTGCCTTCGTCGCTCCCGTTGCCAGGTGCCTGGAGGCCTGGTTCGCCGTGAACTCAACCGGGCGGGCGTAACTTTGTCTGCCTCTGAACCCACCCCAACCCAACGCATTATCAGTACTTGGGAATTTCGGGGAGTGAGGCATACCACACTTGGGGTGTGGCACAAGTGCCCCCAGATGCCTCACAGAGCGGTAGTGGTAGAAAAGCAAGTGGTATGTCATTGCGAGGGAGTGAAACGGACGACGCAATCCCCGCATTGCAGGCCGGAGATTGCGTCGCTCCGCTCGCAATGACATCCTCCGTCACTTACAGGGTAACCACCACCCACAGAGCCACATCTGGGGATGCTGGCTCCTCAGTTTTCTCAACTACTGATTATAGCATAAGCAACGTGCCGTGGCTATTCTGCCCAACCTCGAGCAACCCCGCGTTCAATTTTTCGCCGTTCTCATTGAGCAATCACCTTTCGTATGGTATAATCGGGCCGAGGAGTTTAAACCAATGACCACTCTCTTTCTCAAAAACGCCGACGTCCTCGTCACCATGGACGCCGACCGCCGCGAAATCCAGGACGGCGCCCTCCTGGTGGCGGACAACGTCGTCCGGGCCGTCGGCACCACCGACGACCTTCTATCCGCTTATCCGTTTTTATCCGATGCGTCCGACGTCTCCGCTGTCCGGGTCATCAACGCCCGGGGGACGGTCGTCCTGCCCGGCCTGGTCAACTGCCACCACCACCTGTACCAAACCCTCACCCGGACCGTCGGCACCGGCGGGGGGATGGTCCTCTTCGACTGGCTCAAAACCCTCTACCCCATCTGGGCCGAGATGGACGGCGAGGCGGTGTACGTCAGCGCCAAAGTGGGGCTGAGCGAACTGGCCCTGAGCGGCGCCACCACCGTCGCCGACCACCTGTACCTCTTCCCCAACGGGGCGACCCTGGACGACGAGATTCGCGCCGCGCAGGAGGTGGGAGTCCGCTTCCACCCCACCCGGGGGGGGATGAGCCTGGGCGAAAGCAAGGGCGGCCTGCCCCCCGACCGCGTCTGCGACGACGAGGCGCACATCCTCAAAGATAGCCAGCGCGTCATCGAGACCTTTCACGACCCGGAGCCCTACTCGATGCTGCGGGTCGGCCTGGCCCCCTGCTCCCCCTTCAGCGTCACCACCGACCTGATGCGCGAGAGCGCGGCCCTGGCCCGCCAGTACCCGCTGGTCAACCTGCACACCCACCTGGCCGAGACCAAAGACGAGGATCGCTTCTGTCTGGAGATGTTCGGCATGCGCCCCGTGGAATACGCCGAATCGGTCGGCTGGCTGGGCGACGACGTGTGGTTCGCCCACGTGGTCCACCCCAACCGGGCAGAGGTGAAACGGCTGGCCCACACCCACACCGGCGTCTGTCACTGCCCCACCAGCAACATGATTCTGGCCTCTGGAATTGCGCCTATTCGAGAAATGTTGGATAATGGGGTTCAAGTGGCCCTGGGGGTGGACGGCTCCGCCAGCAACGACGGCAACCACATGCTGGGCGAGGCACGCCAGGCGATGCTGCTGCAGCGGGTGGGCTGGCCTGGCTTCGAATCCCGCGCCGACCGCCTCTCCGCCCGCGAGGCGCTGGAGCTGGCCACCCTGGGCGGGGCGCGGGTCCTCCGCCGCGACGACATCGGAAGCCTGGAGCCGGGCAAAGCCGCCGACTTCGTCGCCTTCCGGGTGGACGACCTGGCCCACGCCGGCGGCCTGAACGACCCGGTGGCCGCCCTCGTCACCTGCACGCCGGCCCGCGCCTGGCTGTCGGTCATCAATGGCCGGATCGTCGTGGAGGACGGCGAGTTGCGCACCGTGGACCTGGGTCCGCTGATCGAGCGGCACAACCAGATCAGCCGGGGGATGCTGAGACGGGCAGGGGTTGGATAGCGAAAGGAGTGATGGATGGAACTGGCTGAGTTGATCAAAGTTGCGCGCGGCGATGAACCGGCCGATTTGTTGCTCAAAAATGCCAAAGTCGTCAACGTCTTCACCGGCGACATCGAGGAGACCCACGTCGCCATTGTGCACTCGCGCATTGCGGGCCTGGGCGATTACCAGGCCCACGAAGTGATGGACCTGGGCGGACGCTACGTTTGCCCCGGCTTCATAGATGCCCACGTGCACATCGAGAGCGCCATGGTCCCTCCCTACGAGTTCGCCCGGGCCGTGGTGCCCCGGGGCACCACCACCGTCGTCGCCGACCCGCACGAAATCGCCAACGTGCTGGGGCTGGAAGGCATCCGCTACATGCTGGAGACGGCCAAATACAACCCCCTCAGCGTCTACGTGATGGCCCCTTCCTGCGTCCCCGCCACCGATATGGAGACGACAGGGGCCGCCCTTCATTGGTACGACCTGCAAACCTTGCAGCACGAACCCTACGTCTTGGGCCTGGCCGAGATGATGAACTTCCCCGGCGTCGTCAACGGCGTGCCCGAGGTGCTAGACAAGCTGCGTGCCTTTCAGGGACACGTGAAAGACGGCCACGCGCCCGGTCTGGCCGGCAAAGGATTGATGGCCTACATCGCCGCCAACATCGGCTCCGACCACGAGTGCACCACCGTGGAAGAAGCGCGCCAAAAGCTCGGGCTGGGCATGTTCGTCTTTCTGCGTGAGGCGACCAACGCCCGCAACCTGCACGACCTGCTGCCCGTCGTCAACGCACACACCAGCCGTCGCCTTTGCTTCTGCACCGACGACCGCGTGCCGGCCGATCTGCTGGACGAAGGCCACATCGACCACATGGTGCGAGTCGCCATCGAAGAAGGGGTGGACCCCATCACCGCCATCCGCATAGCCACCCTCAACCCCAGCGAATACTTTCACCTGCACGACCGGGGCGCTATCGCGCCATCGCGCCGCGCCGACCTGATCGTCTTCTCCGACCTGCGCGCTCCCCGCGCCGAGTTGGTCTATCGCGGTGGCAAACTGGCCGCCAGGGACGGTCAGGTCATCCCCTGGGAACGTCCCCAGCGCCCCACCGTGCTGCGTAGCTCGATGAACGTGGATTGGAGCCACATGAATTTCCGCATCGCCGCCGACGGTCGCCAGGTGCGGGTCATCGGTCTCATCCCCGACCAGATCATCACCGAGCACCTTATCGAAGAGTTGCCCACCTGGGACGGCGAAGTCGTGGCCGCCCCTGACCGCGACATTTTGAAAATGGCCGTCATCGAGCGCCACCTGGCCACGGGTAACGTGGGTCTGGGCTTTGTGAAGGGCCTGGGCTTGCAAAAAGGGGCGATTGCCAGCACCGTCGCCCACGACCATCACAACATCGTGGTCGCCGGCGCCGACGACGAGAGCATGTTCACCGCCGTGCAGGCCATTGCTGCTACCTGGGGCGGCATGGCCACCGCCTACGGCGACACCGTGCTCGCCCAGTTGCCGTTGCCCATCGCCGGCCTGATGAGCGACCAGCCCATCGAAGCCGTGCGCCGCCAGATGGACGAGGTGCTGGCCGCCGCCCGGCAACTGGGGTCGCCGCTGCACGATCCCTTTATGGCCCTCAGCTTCCTGGCGCTGCCCGTCATCCCTTCCCTCAAACTGACCGATCGGGGCCTGGTGGACGTGGACCGGTTTCAATTGGTATCGTTGTTTGCATCGTGAGGTCAGACTTCCGAAGTTCTGGAGGAGGAGATCGGGAGAAAGGAGGTGGTGCCCGACTCAGGACTCTGCGAAACACGCAACCCACCAGATTGACCCTTTGCAGGACCAACATATATCTAAGGAGGAAATCACCATGAACGCCAAGAGGTTCTGGATCCTGATTGCCTTGCTGACCATCCTTGGTATGGTGGCCGCGCAGTGTGCCGCACCCGCGACCGAGGCACCGCCGGCCACCGAAGCACCCGCTGCCACCGAAGAAGCCGCCGCTACCGAAGCAGCGCCGGCCAAAACGGAGGCCCCCGCCGCCGAGGGGCCCTTTAAGGTCGCCTTCGTCTACGTGGCTCCCATCGGCGACCTGGGCTGGACCTGGGCCCACGACCAGGGTCGCCTGATGATCTAAGAGGAATTCGGCGACGCGGTTGAAACCGCCTACATCGAAAACGTCCCCGAAGGGCCTGAGGCCGAGCGGGTCATCCGCGACTTCGCCCAGAAAGGCTACGACCTGATCTTCACCACCTCCTTCGGCTACATGGACCCGACCATCACCGTCGCCCAGGAATTCCCCGACACCTGGTTCATCCACATCTCCGGCTACAAGACGGCCCCCAACGTCTCCACCGTCTTTGGGCGCATGTATCAGCCGCGCTACCTGTCGGGGCTGGTGGCCGGAGCCGCCACCAAGAGCAACATCATCGGCTACGTGGCCGCCTTCCCCATCCCCGAGGTCATCCGGGGCATCAACGCCTTCACCCTGGGCGTGCGTGAGGTGAACCCCGACGCCGAGGTGCGCGTGGTGTGGACCAACACCTGGTTCGGCCCGCCGGAGGAGAAGGAAGCGGCCGAGGCCCTGCTGGCCGAGGGGGCCGACGTCATCGCCCAGCACCAGGATACCACCGAGCCGCAGAAGGCCGCCGCCGACGCCGGGGCCGTCTCCATCGGCTACGACTCCGACATGGCCGCCTTCGTCGGCGACACCGTCCTCACCAGCCCGGTGTGGAACTGGGGCGTGAAATACGTGGACATCGTCCGCAAAGTGATGGAAGGCACCTACAGCACCGAGTCGTACTGGGGTGGCCTGGACGACGGCGTGGTAGACCTGGCTCCCCTCTCCGACCGGGTCCCCGACGACATCAAATCCCTGGTCGCCGAGCGGAAAGAGCTCATCACCAGCGGCAAGTGGGACGTCTTCTGCGGTCCCATCAAGGGGGCCAACGGAGCCCTGGTAGTGGCCGAAGGCAACTGCCTGACCGACGAAGAGATGCTGAGCATGGACTACTTCGTCGAAGGAGTGGCGGGCGAAGCCCCGGCCGAAGCGCCCGAAGGGTTAGGCCAGCCCTCCGAGAAGGCCATGGGCAAAGAGGCCGGTATGCCTGCGGCGGAGGAGTTCGTCTTCGGCGTCGTGCTGGTCGGTCCCTACAACGACCACGGCTGGAGCGAAGCTCACTACAACGGTGGGCTCTACGTCGAAGAGAATCTGCCCGGGGCCAAGATGATCTGGCTCGACAAGCTCAACCCCGCCGACCGGCCGGAGACCACTCTGGAGCAGGTGGTGGACGACATGGTGGCCCAGGGGGCCCAACTCATCTTCACCACCTCCGACGACTTCCAGACCGACACCGACACCGTGGCCGCCAAATACCCCGACGTTCCCTTCGTGATGATCTCCGGCGACCACGCGCTGACCGGCGAGGCCCCGCCCAACGTGGCTAACCTGATGGGCCGCATGGAATACGGCAAGATGATCGCCGGCTGCGCTGCCGCCCTGAAGACCGAAACCGGCGTCATCGGCTATCTGGGACCCCTCATCAACGACGAGACCCGCCGCCTGGCCAACTCGGCCTACCTGGGCGCTCGCTACTGCTACGAGAACTACCGGGGCCAGAACCCGGACGACCTGGAGTTCATCGTCCAATGGATCGGCTTCTGGTTCAACATCCCCGGCGTCACCCTGGACCCGACCGAGGTGGCCAACGACATCTTCAACGCTGGCGCCGACGTCATCCTCTCCGGCATCGACACCACCGAGGCCATCGTCGTCGCCGGCCAGCGGGCCGAACAGGGCGAGACCGTGTGGGCCATCCCCTACGACTACGAGGGCGCATGCTCTGAGGCCCCCGACATCTGCCTGGGCGTGCCCTACTTCAACTGGGGTCCCGGCTACCTGGACTTCGCCAGGAAGGTCCAGGCCGGCACCTTTAAGCAAGAATGGGTCTGGGCCGGTCCCGACTGGGCCAACATCAACGACCCCGACACCAGCGCCATCGGCTTCATCAAGGGCGATGGCCTGACCGCCGAAGAATCGGCCACCCTCGACGAGTTCATCGCCGGCCTGGCCGACGGCTCCATCAACCTCTTCGTCGGGCCGCTCAACTACCAGGACGGCAGCGTGTACCTGGCCGAGGGTGAAGTGGCCACCGACGAGCAAATCTGGTATACCAAGCAACTGCTGGAAGGCATGACCGGCCCCAGCGAGTAACCCATCAACTCGGTAGGGGCGACCCGGCGGGTCGCCCCTACCCACCGGGATCCCCAGATATGATGTTTAAGAAATTATTTCGGCATGTAAGCCGCCGGCGATTAAAGCGACTGAAGTCGCCCCTGAAGGCTCCAGGCCGAGCGTCGGCCGGCGCCGACGCCGGCGTCCACGGAGGTGGACGCCGGGCCGCCAGGCCTCCAGGAGCGGTTTCAACCGCCTTTGTGCTATGCTCGGTTACTCGTTTATTTTCTTAATCTTCATATGAAAATCGAACTCCGCGACATCAAAAAGTACTTCGGTCCCGTGCGGGCTAACGACGGTATCACCCTCACTGTGGAACCGGGCACCATCCACGGTCTTTT
>JAJRXB010000079.1 GCA_024276515.1 Chloroflexota bacterium | reverse complement strand
GCCCCAGGTGACTGTCACCTGCAGGGCCGTAGGTAAAGAGTCGCCTACATCGTGCCAGACGATGGTCGCGAATTCCGGCTATCTTTGCAGGTGACAGTCACCTTCTGCCCCCTCAAAAGGGGAAGTACGGTTGTAGTACTACCTGCTGCTCAGAAAGCCCGCCACCGCCTGAGCCACCTCGGTCGGCTTCTCCACCGCCATCATATGCCCCCCATCTTTGATCTCCACCAGTTGTGACCCCGGTATCTGGTCGTGCAGATATTGGCCGTATTTGGGGGGCGTCATCTTGTCGGCGCTCCCGGTGATGATGAGGGTGGGCAGGGTGACGTCGTCCACCCGGTCCATAACGTCGAAAGCGTTGCAGGCGGCGTAGTCGCCGTGGATGACGGCCGGGTCCACGCCCAGCAATTGCCGACGGCCCTGGCGCAGCAGTTGCTCGCCGGCCGTGGGGCCATAGGCCCACTGGCAGATGGTGTCTATTGTGGCCTCGAAGTTCGTTTTCAACCCTTCCAGGATGCGCGGGTGCACCCGCAGCCGCGCCCCTGTGCCGACCAGGATCACGCTCGCCAGCCACGGGAGGCGACGCAGGGCCAGCGTTTGGGCGATGGCCCCCCCCATCGAGTGCCCTGCCACCGACGCTCGCTCCAGCCCCAGCGATTGGACGAAAAGGTCCACCGTGTCGGCGTAGTCGTCCACACTGGTGCGCCCTCGGCCTTCCGAGCGACCGTGGCCGGGCAGATCCAGCGCGTAGACGTTGACTCCCGGCAGTCGGCGCAGTTCGGCCGGCCAGTGGGTATGGTCGCCGCCAGCGCCGTGAACCAGGATCAGGTTTCGCTGGCGGGTTGGGTCCCCTTCAAACGAGGCATAAAAGAGTCGCTCACCGGCGACGGTGACGTAGGGCATTGCGTCCTCCGGCTGGAGATCGAGTGGGTGCAACCTGTTCGAATCGGGCTTGGGCGTCTCCTGTCTGCTGCCTGTGGTCTACCTCCGGGGTAGCTGATCGGAGGTGAAGCCGTTGGGCAGCAGGTCGCGGACGGTGGTGACGCAGGTGCGGCCCTGGGTGTCGGCGATGACGACGGTCATATCGGGGGCGAACTCCATCATCACCTGCCGGCAGGAGCCGCAAGGCGAAGCGCCATTCTCTGTCACCACGACGATGGTTTCAAACTCGCGCTCGCCCTCGGAGACGGCCTTGAAAATGGCCGTCCGCTCGGCGCACATCGAGGGGCCATAGGCAGCGTTTTCGACGTTGCAACCGGTGTAGACTCGCCCCGATTTGGCCATCAGCGCCGCTCCGACTTTGAAATGTGAATAGGGCGCGTAAGCCCGGTCGCGGGCGGCCGTGGCCCTGGCGATCAGTTCATCGTGGGTCATGGGCAATGCCTCCGGCGTAGGGTGGTGTACTCGGAGTGTGCACATTCAGGTCGGCTTGAGTGGGATGGGGGCTCGTCTGGAGTTCGACGCTGTCGCCTGGGCCTCCTTCGCCGGGAAACCGCACGATTTTTACCTTTTTGATGCGACGTCCCACCACCGAAAGGACGGTGATCTCCACGTTTTGGATGCGCACTTTGTCGCCGACGACGGGCATTCTGCCCAGGCTGCTGTAAACCAGACCCCCCAGGGTGTCGCTGCTGTCGGTCGGGAGGTCCAGGTCCATGATGCGATTCACGTCGTCCAGGTCCATACGCCCGTTGAAGATGACCTCGTCGTCGCTGACGACTTCCATAAAGGCTTCTTCGCTGTCGTATTCGTCCTGGATTTCGCCCACGATTTCTTCCAGGATGTCCTCGATGGTGACCAGCCCGGCGGTGCCGCCGTATTCGTCCACGACGATGGCGATGTGGACCTTGCGCTGTTGCAGCTCTTGCAACAGTTCGTCCACTTTTTTGGTCTCTGGGATGTAATACACGTCGCGCAGAATGTCTCGGAGCTTGAGATTCTCGATCCCGCTGCGCCAATATTGCAACAGGTCTTTGGCGTAGAGCATCCCGACGATGTTATCTATCGTCTCCTCGTAGACGGGGATGCGCGAGTGCCCGGCCTGGATGATCACGTCGAGGGCGTCCATAACGCTGGTGTTGACCTCGATTGCCACCATGTCGATGCGGGGGACCATCACCTCGCGGGCCAGCGTGTCGCCGAATTCGAAGATGGAGTAGATCATCTCCTTTTCTTCTTCCTCGATGACCCCTCTCTCTTCCCCGGCGTCAACCAGAGTCTTGATCTCCTCCTCGGTGATGAAGGGCAGGCTGGAATGGCCTATCTCATCCTCCCACTGCCCTGTCAACAGACGGCTGATGGTCACCACGCCCCGCGCCAGCGGCGAGGCCACGATGGCCACAGCCCGCACCGGGTAAGCGGCCCAAAAAACAAAGGGCTCCGGATGTTGAGCGAGCAATTCTTTGGGGATGAGCTCACCAAAAATGAGCACTATCAACGCCAGGACAAGAGAGATGCCGCCGATGGCAATGGCGTGGCTGAGCGACGTTGACCAGGGGAGATTCAGCCCGGTCAGCCAGTTGGTCAGCGGGGTCCCATAAACAGAAGCGGCCAGGGCGATGGCCAGGAATCCCAGCAACTTGAGGGCGAGTTGGGTGGTGGCCAACAATCGGGTGGCGTCCTCGGCCAGGTTGGCAACCAGTTGAGCAGACCGATGGCCTTCTTCGATCAGTTGGCTAAGGCGAGATTTTCGGATGGAGACGATGGCAACTTCGGCGGCGGCAAAAAAGGCGTGGAGAAAGACGAGCACAAACAGCGCAATGATTGGGGTACTACTGTCGGGGTCCAACGAAACATCTCCTCGGATTACAAATTAAGCGAATCGGTGAATCAGCGAGTCAGCGAGTCAGCGAATCTGCGAATCTGCGAATCTGCGAATCAGAAAGTGGCAAATCTTGCTTCAGAGCAGGAGTCTGGCGAATTCTGGATGGCCCCGTATCCTAAGACATGGGGCCGTAGTGGCGACTTCAGTCGCTTTGGCCCTACCAAGACATAGGGCTGTAGTGGCGACTTCAGTCGCTTTGGCCCTACCAAGACATGGGGCCGTAGTGGCGACTTCAGTCGCTTTGGCCCTACCAAGACATGGGGCCGTAGTGGCGACTTCGGTCGCTTTGGCCCTACCAAGACATGGGGCCGTAGTGGCGACTTCAGTCGCTTTGGCCCTACCAAGACATAGGGCCGTAGTGGCGACTTCAGTCGCTTTGGCCCTACCAAGACATAGGGCCGTAGTGGCGACTTCAGTCGCTTTAAAGGTCGCCAGTGTCCAGCTCAGAGTTATGGGTGTTCGGACGGGCGTTTGATCATAGTGTTGGCCGGGTAGTAGCCGCGCAACGAGGCCAGG
>JAJRXB010000078.1 GCA_024276515.1 Chloroflexota bacterium | reverse complement strand
TGCCAGAGCCGGGACATTGTGCTATAATCACGATAGTGTAGCGGTTGCCACCAGCCCCTGTAGCTCAGAGGATAGAGCAGAGGTTTCCTAAACCTTGTGTCGGGGGTTCGACTCCCTCCAGGGGCGCCACGCATGGCGAAACTCACATGCTTCCCCTCCCTCGTATACCGTGTTTACCCACGTTCTGGACACCCAGGGCCAGGTGTGGGCACAGAAAGACAGTCTGCCGGCAGACGGCAGCCGCCCGACCACGGATTGAGAACGGGGCGAGGTGATCCGGGATAAGTACGAGCTTTTCCTGGGCTCCACCGCCCCGGCGGGGACGTACGCCATTGAGGTGGGCATGTACGTTCTGAGCACCGACGAGCGGCTGCCGGTGTTCGACGAACGTGGGCGGATGGTGGGGGACAGGGTAGTGTTGGGGCAGATCAGACTGAGGGAGTTGTGAGGGGGGAGAGGCAAAAATCGCTAGTCAGGCTCTTTCAGCGCAATGTGACGGGGCGAAATCCAAAACAGCCACTGTTTCAGATTCTTCGTGATACGTATGTGAGGTCGTCCCTGCACGACGAGGGATTCGCCCGCTTTCAGGTTGCGCAACATCTCTTCCTCGGCTGGCCGGCAACGGTACATTCGCACTTCTACGTAGTAGGGCTCACCCCACTCGTCGGTCGATTCCAGTAGCAGGCTGTAGTACGACGGCGAGATCGCATTCTTTGCCACCCGGCGGGGGGGAAGACGTAGGATGCCTTCCAGACGATCCTCTTTCACGTATAGCTCTCCCAACGTGTGGGTAGAGGTGATGCCCAGAGCGACGGCGAGCACGAGAACTATGCCCAGGACCAACCCATCCGACCCAGAAAAAGGGTCGACCACGCCCAAATAAGAAAAGGCAAAGGCTATGACCAGTCCGGCCAGGCCGAGAAGAAACCATAGCCAGGACGTCCAAAACAACACTCTCAAGAGATTCAAGGCTTCTCGAGGTCTACTTATGTTCACGAATCCCTCCCCTCCAAAAGATACTGAACTGGAAATCCTCCGCGATACTGCCAGGCACGAGAGATTGCAGGTGTTCATCTGGTCAGGCCTGTTGACGAGCGCCGTGTTCTTTCTCTTGCTCGATAGGCGTTACTTTAGCTCAACTATTGGGCTCGCCGCCGTGGTACTACTGTTCGTCGCTCTCAAAGGAATGCGCATCCTCCACGAATTCCTGCACAAAGCGGCCTTTTGGGTTCAGGGTGTGTCGTGGAGCAACATACGCATCGTGAAAAACAACACCTACGTCGAACAATGGGTTGCCAGGCGGGCCTGGATCGTGGCCACCTCGTTTCCGCTCATCATTCCGTTGCTGGTGACCGTAGCCCTGAACATCATGTTGCCTCTCCCGACCTCGCTGTGTCTCGGCCTCGTCTTGGCCACGGGCTCGACGGGCGACCTGGCCGATGTTGCAGTGGTGTTGGGGGAGAAGGGCTCGCTCGTTTACGACAACCAGACCAGCTTGAGCGTTCGGTGACTATATAATACTACAGACTTGCCCTCGTTGGCAAGTTTGGGCCGACGATGGGCGCGGGCCCAGGGCAAAAGAGGTGAAGACGGCATGAGCTTCGTCTCCAAAGTAGCAGATCTGCTCCGCCTTTTCCTCTTGGAAGTCGAGTCGCACTTCAGGATGAACACCCAAAGACTGGAAAAGCTGATCCAGCAGGGTGAGAATGAGAAGGTCGACTTCAAACTGGAATACACCAAGGGAGCAGGCGCCGAGATCGCTCGTGACGTTTCGGCTATGGCCAATAGCCGGGGTGGAGACGGCTACCTGATCTACGGGGTTGACGATCCGGATCGGAACCACCCGGTGGGCGACTGGCGTGCATTGGTCAAAGGGGTAGACCCTGGGGTACTTGCAGAAAGTATAGTTCCGGACATTCTCAAGGAGTATTGTCGGCCAGTGCCCCGCACGTCTCTCTTGAAGATGACCTGCCAGGGTAAGTTCGTCGACGTGTTGGTCATCCACCGTTCACGGAACAAGCCTCACCAGATCATCAAGAGAGGCCAATGGGGAAAAGAAACCAGGATCAGGCCGGGTGACATTTACATCCGGCGGGGTTCAGCCACGGACAAGGCGACCCGGGAAGAGATAGCTGAGATGTACCGGGAAGCAAGCATGACGTGGTGGCGGTATGGGTTTGCCACCCTGGCTCTGGCGCTGGTCGCCAGTGTGTTCTTCAATTGGACCCTGAGGGACAGACTGCAACGGGTCAAAGCTAGCCTGTTTCCCAGTATCTCGACCATCAAAGCCAGAGCAGATGAGTTTGATTCGGTAGATGAGCAGTCGGCATTTCTGGAAATGGCTTACGGTGAAGCTGGGCCAGAGGATAGACAGGAGATAGCGGAACTCTTGTACTACGCTTACAAGGCCAAGGCTGACGAAGAAATGAATCGCCGTTCCCTGGTTGCCTACTGGTATTACCAACATGCTGCCAATGCCTGGGAAGTTGCTCATCCTGACCAATCTATTTCCAGACCTACTCCCTCACAAAGGGTAATCATCAACCGCTGGTTCAGGGACTACCGGTTTGACTTGATAGCAATGGGCGCGATCATGACTGCGTGGTGGTGGATTCCCTCACCGTGGAACTGGGTTTTGCCGGCCGGGCTAGTGGTTGTGCTCGCACGGAGAGTATGGCGTAAGAGGAGAAAGCGATCGGCGGAGCCTGTGTCTCCATTGACAGGAGATGCAATCGAGAAGGAGTGAGCCCGATGGCCGAATTGGAAACCTACATCCCTCTCCCCGAAGCGGCGAGGAAGTACGGCATCTCCCCCGAAGCGTTGACACGGCTGGTCAGAGATGGTATAATCAGACTAGCTCACACCGAGGAGGGAGACAGCGTGATCACCGTCTCGACAATTGCCGCGGCCGCTGACGTAATCCGTGACGAGATCCGGCCAGAGCAGTATAGACACCTGCGGGGAAGGCGAATCAGGCTGATGGATGCGGCGAGGAAATACGCAGTTTCTGATCCCAATCTGATCAATTGGACCAACCGTGGTTATATTTGTGTACATAAGCGGGGTTTTCAGCACCTTGAACTCGATGAAGCTGACGTCGCTTATGTGACAGCAATTCACAAACGAGGTCGGGAACTGACCGGGTCACCCATCAAGGCGGGGTGGGTTCTTAAGCGAGTTCTCGAAGCAAATGGGAAAGATGAACGTCCCTGAGATAAAGGCGGTTTTTGAAGATTCAGACTAAAGCCGAAAGGCGTGGAGAACTCTGCGTCTTTTTTTGTTTTCCAAACTCCTAAAGACTATTTGACAAACTTAAGGAGATATGGTAGGATATAATCTGTACAACCCCACCGCCCGGCTGTGGATGCGCTACCTCGGCCCCCTCGGCGACCCCCAGGCCGAGGCCGAGGCGAAGCGGATCGAGGCCGAGCAGAAGGAGCGGGAGCGGTGAAAGCCAGAACAGGAGAACGTCCCAGGTTACTACCACTGCTTGCACTTGCGCCCCTCTACCCGGTCATGGCCGTGGGCACTGTATTGTTCAACGTGCTGGCTGTCTATGTGACGCAAGCCGGCGGCGAAAGGA
>JAJRXB010000077.1 GCA_024276515.1 Chloroflexota bacterium | reverse complement strand
GGTGCATTTCAATTCTATGGCAGGATGCGTCTTTTATCTGGCCCGGCATCAGGCGATAGCGACTAAAGTCGCGCCTGAAGGCCCCAGGCCGAGGCGTCGGCCTGCGCCGACGCGCTGGCGTCCACGGGAGGTGGACGCCTGACCGTCAGGCCTGCAGGAGCGGTTTCAACCGCGTTTGTGCCTATGCCAATATGGGCGAAAGGGTTAAACCTGCGGGAGGGTGAACAGGTCACGGGGGGATAAGGCACGATGACGGAACTACTTTACCAAATCGACAGCTACTTGAAAGAATTTCAGGCGACGGTGCTGGCCGTCAGCCCCGACGAAGGGGCCGTCGCCCTGGACCAGACGGCCTTTTACCCCGGCGGCGGCGGTCAGCCCAACGACGTCGGCTGGCTGCTGGTAGGAGACGGCACACTGACCGTCAACAAAGTCAAACGCCAGGGCGAGCACGTGTGGCACTGGCTGGACGGGGAATTGCCGGCGGTCGGCACGACGGTGACCGGACGCATTGACTGGGACCGTCGCTATCAATTGATGCGCACCCACACGGCGCTCCACGTGCTGTGTGGCGTCGTCTGGCGCGACTACGGCGCACTGGTGACGGGGGGCAATATGCAACCCCTCAAAGGGCGCATGGACTTCGAGTTCGAGACCCTGCGGGGGGAATTGGTGCGAGAGATCGAGGAAAAGGTGAATCTCGAAATCCAGAAGGGGCGGGAGGTGCGGGTGAAAATTCTGCCCCGCGAGGAGGCCTTCCAAATCCCCGACCTGATTCGCACCAAAATCAACCTGCTGCCGGAGAGCATCACCCAGGTGCGCACCGTCGAGATTGTGGGACTCGATTTGCAGGCCGACGGGGGCACCCACGTGACCAACACCCGCGAGGTGGGGCGCGTGCGAGTCGTGGACTACAAAAGCAAGGGGCGGATCAACAAGCGCATTCGCATCGAGCTTGCCGGGTGAGTGCCGAATCACACGAACAAGGATGGAGCGCCATGCAAACCAAAACCCACCAACGACTCGAACACATCTACCGGGAGCCGAAAGGGGAACCCCATCCCACCCCGTTGCTCTTCGTCCACGGCGCGTGGCACGGAGCCTGGTGCTGGGACGAGCACTTCTTGCCCTATTTCGCGGCCCGTGGCTATGAGGCGCACGCGTTGAGCCTGCGGGGGCACGGCGCCAGCGAGGGACACGAGCGGATACGCTGGTGGCGCATCGCGGATTACGTGGAAGACGTGGCCACCGTTGCGGCTCAGTTGTCCGCGCCGCCGGTCCTGATCGGCCATTCGATGGGCGGGCTGGTGGTGCAGAAATATCTGGAGAAGCACACCGCGCCGGGGGCGGCCTTGTTGGCCTCGGTGCCTCTGGATGGGGTTTGGCGTGTGGCCGGGTCCATTCTGATCCACCAGCCGCTGGTCTTTGCCAGGATTCTGTTGTCGTGCAATCTGTACCCCGTCGTCGCCACGCCGGAGCAGGCCCACCGGACGTTCTTTTCCGCCTCGATGCCCGCCTCTCAGGTGGCCGAGTATCACACCCGCCTCCAGGGAGAATCATTCCTGGCCTTCCTGGATATGCTGGTCCTGGCCCTGCCCCGTCCGAAGCGGGTGAACACACCGATGCTGGTGCTGGGGGCCGAGAAGGACACCATTTTCACCGTGCCCCAGGTTCGGCGAACGGCCCGGGCCTACGGGACCGAGGCCGTCATCTTCCCAGACATGGCGCACGACGTGATGCTGGAATCGGGTTGGCAGGCTGTCGCCGACCACATCGTCCAGTGGCTGGAGTCGCTGCCGAAATGACCCGCAAGTGGACCCCTATCTCCACCGCCGAGGAGGCACTCAAGGCGATACTGGCTCTGCCCAAAGCGGAGCGTGCCCGCCTCTTCGACTTGATGGCGCGCGAGCCGTCGCTGGCCCGCTACATGATGTCCCCTTCGCCCAGGCAGCTCGCCTTCGATGTCTCAGCCGAGTTCGAGGGAGCGCCCGATTACGTCGTCGTCTTCGACGGGGGGAGCGAAGGCAATCCTGGCTTTGGCTACGGCAGCTACGCCGTTATCACCCGTGATGGTCGCCAGCGGGTGCGTCGCCTGGACTTTGGGGACGATATGACCAACAACGAAGCGGAGTATGACACGCTCATCGCCGCTTTGGAGGACGTCTCGGAACGAGTGGAGGCAGCCGGCAAACGGCCGGCCGATTTCACCGTCGAAGTGCGGGGCGATTCCAGCCTGGTGCTGCGCCAGGTGCGCGGTGAGTGGAAAGCGAAGGATGAGCGCATGCGCCGCCGGCGCGACATCGTGCGCAGCCTCTTATCCCGCTTTGGCGGCTATCGGCTGGTGGAGCAGCCCCGCGCCGAAACGGTGAAAGTGTTGGGGCATTAGATCAAGCATTCGGAGCCTGGCCTGATCGGGGAAACCGAGTATTAAGGCATTTGTATGAATTGCCCAGTCTGGGCAAAGTCGGCATCAAAGGTGAAGGCGTGCCTTAGCTTCAGACGAGACATCACGGCGAAACTGGTACAGTCGGTGAAACTGAAAGTCTTGTCGTCGTACTGTTTGAAGAGCTGCCAGGCTACTTGCTCGTCGTCACGGGTGACCCGCACGATGCTGGCCAATTGCCCTTCCCATAACTGCTCGCCTACCGATAGGGCTTGCCTGTGACCAACTCTGATCAGAATTAGAGTGATGGTTTCGTCTATGATGAAATTGGTGGTCACCAGCCGCCTGTTCTCATCCAGAAATTGCCTGGCTAGAGAGTGATTGACGTCTCTCTCATTTGCCAAGGCATACCATGCGCTGGTGTCGACGAAGACGAAGTCCATTTACCGATCCGGGTCGTAAAGATACTCGTTGTGCCTGATGGAGGCATCATCGGTAGTGTCTGTTGTGGCTGACCCCACAAAGGCAAGCAAGGCTTGCCGCTGCTTTTCGATAACTTCGCGGGTCGCTTGCTCGTCATCGGGGTCAAAGCCCAGTACGTCGAGTAGCGTTTGTTGTTCCTCGGCCCGTGCAGCGACGATGATAGCTTGATAGGTGTGACGCTCAGGTAAATCAAGCTTTTCCAACGGGCGCAGCACGCCGTTTTCGTAGACGACGGTTGTCGTAATAGTTGCCATTTGGGACGCTCCTTTTTGAGCCTGGCTTGATTGTACGATGAAGATAACGGTTTGTCAACAGAAGTTGCAACCGTTCAGGACGCCCCCAAACGTCGTCAACGCTTACCGGAGAGACCACCTGGACGCCTATCAGAATCTAATTCCGGCTTGGCCGGGTTAGATGACTCAAAAGCAAAACGCACAGGAGGAGATAGATGCCGTTTCGAGACGTGCCCGCCAAAGTGGATTTCGTCGCCCAGGAATACGAAATCCTGAAATTCTGGAAGGAGACCGACGCCTTCCAAAAGATGCGCGAACTGCACCAAGACCAGCCCCGCTGGTCCTTCATTGACGGCCCCATCACCGCCAACAACCCAATGGGCGTCCACCACGGCTGGGGACGCACCTACAAGGACCTTTACCACCGCTACTGGACGATGCGAGGCCGTCACACCCGCTACCAGAACGGCTTCGACTGCCAGGGATTGTGGGTAGAGGTGGAAGTCGAATAGGAGTTGGGTTTCAAGTCGAAGAAGGACATCGAGGACTATGGCCTGGACCGCTTTGTGCGCAAGTGCAAAGAGCGGGTGTTGCGCTACGCCGCCGTGCAAACCGAGCAGTCTATCCGCCTGGGGTATTGGATGGACTGGGACGACCCGGACCATTTGCGCTGGTTGGCCGATAAGTTGATGGCAGACCCATCGGAGGTCATCACCGTGGAGGGGCTGGAGGGACCTGTCACCGACACGGTGGAGCAGATCGTCGGACGGCTGGGCATGCCCGAACTGGGGCACAGCTACTTTACCTTTTCCAACGAAAACAACTATATGATTTGGACCTTCCTCAAGAAATGTTGGGAGAAGGGCTGGCTCTACCGGGGCGCCGACGTGATGCCCTGGTGTCCCCGCTGCGCCACCGGCATCAGCCAGCACGAAATCGTCACCGATGGCTACGTGGAGATGACCCACCCCGGCGTCACCCTGCGTTTCCCCCTCCGGGGCCGGGAGAAGGAATCCCTGCTGGTGTGGACCACCACCCCCTGGACCCTCACCAGCAACGTGGCGGCCGCCGTTGGCCCCGACCTGATTTACGTCAAAGTGAGGACTCGTCCTGAGCCGGGCCGAAGGGACGGCGACGAAGTGCTCTATCTATCCAAAGGCACGGTGCACATGCTGCAGGGCGACTACGAAGTGCTGGCGGAGATGCCCGGCACGGCCCTGGAAGGCTGGACCTACGACGGCCCCTTCGACGACCTGGAGGCGGCGCAGCAGGCGGGCGGCCGCACCGACCTGAAAGAACTCATCCGCGACGTAAAGGAGAGCGCCGCCGAAGCACACCGCGTCGTCCTGTGGGAAGAAGTGGGCGAGACGGAAGGGACGGGGGTGGTGCACATCGCGCCTGGCTGTGGCGCCGAGGACTTTCAACTGGGCAAGGACCTCAATCTGCCCCTGGTTGCCCCCCTCGACGACGAAGGCTATTTCGTCCCCAAATTCGGCTGGCTCACCGGCAAACACGTCTCCGAAGTCGCGGACCTCATCTTTGAGGACCTGGAAAAGAAGGGCCTTTTGTATCACGTGGAGGACTACACCCACCGCTACCCCGTCTGCTGGCGCTGCGGCACCGAACTGGTCTTTCGACTGGTGGACGAGTGGTTCATCAGTATGGGGCCCGTCTACGACAAGCCCCGCGAGCAATTGACCGCAGAGGAAAAGGCAGCCAGCCTGCGCTACCAGATTATGGACGTGGTGGATCAAATCCGCTGGATCCCCGAATTCGGCCACGCCCGCGAGATGGACTGGCTGCGCAACATGCACGACTGGATGATCAGCAAAAAACGCTACTGGGGTTTGGCGCTCCCCTTCTGGGAGTGCCCCGATTGCCATCATTACGAAGTCGTCGGCGACGAGGTGGAACTGGAGGCCCGCGCCGTCGAAGGTTGGGAGGAATTTGAAGGACACACCCCCCATCGCCCATACATAGACGCGGTCAAAATCGCGTGTCCCCAGTGTGGGGCGACGATGAGTCGCATCCCCGACGTGGGCAACCCCTGGCTCGATGCCGGCATCGTCAGCTTCAGCACCCTGCGCTATCGCACCGACCGCGACTACTGGCGCAAGTGGTATCCGGCCCACTGGATCAGCGAGTCCTTCCCCGGCCAGTTCCGCAACTGGTTCTACAGCCTGCTGGCCATGGCCACGGTGATAGACAACAGCCCCCCCTTCCTGGAGAACTTCGGCTACGCCACGCTTTTGGCCGAGGACGGGCGGCCCATGCACAAAAGCTGGGGCAACGCCATCGAATTCAACGACGCCGCCGACAAAATGGGCGTGGACGTGATGCGCTGGCTCTACTGCGCCCACAAGCCAGAGAACAACCTGCTCTTCGGCTACCACCGCGCCGACGAGGTACGCCGACAGTTCCTCATCCCGTTGTGGAACGTCTACAACTTCTTCGTCACCTACGCCAACCTGGATGGCTGGGAACCGTCACCTGACGGGTTCGTCCCCGGCGCGCCCGAAGGGCCCACGCCGTCGAGCGACAATCCCCTCGACCGCTGGATTCTGGCCCGCGTCAACCAGGTCGTCGCTCGCTGCACCGACGCGCTGGCGAATTCCGACGCCTACACCGCGACGATGGCTATCGAATCGTTTTTGGACGATCTGACCAACTGGTACGTGCGCCGCAGCCGCCGCCGCTTTTGGAAGAGCGAGCAAGATGCCGACAAGCACACTGCCTATACCACCCTCTACCACGTGCTGGTCAAGTTGGTCAAACTTCTGGCCACTTTCACCCCCTTCGTCACCGAAGTGATGTATCAAAACCTGGTGCGCTCCGTCCGCCCCGACGCTTACGAGAGCGTCCATCACTGCGACTGGCCCCAGACCGATCACTCGGCTGTTGACGAAGCGTTGCTTGACCAGATGTCACTGGCGCGGAGAATCGCCAGCCTGGGATTGAGCGCGCGGGGCAGCGCCAACATCAAGGTGCGTCAACCTCTCGCCAAAGCGATGGCCTACGTCGGCGACGCGAAGGGGGAATTGACCGATGAGTTGGTCGCCATCGTGGCCGACGAGTTGAACGTGAAGGCACTCGAGTTCGTCGAAGAGGAAGAGGCGTTGGTCAGCTATCGCCTGCTGCCCGACAACAAAGCCCTGGGCCCGAAGTTTGGGCCAAAGTTCCCCAAAGTGCGGGCTGCGCTGTCCCAGGCCGACCCGGTCGCCGTGGTGAACCGGGTGCGGGCCGGTCTGCCCGTGACCCTGGAGGTCGACGGCGAGTCGGTGGAACTGGCTCCGGAGGAGGTGCTGATCCAAACCCGGCCGGCCGAAGGGTTGGTGGTTGCCGCCGACAAAGGCGTCACCGTTGCCGTGGACGCCGTCATCACGCCGGAGTTGCGCGCCGAAGGGCTGGCCCGCGAAATCGTGCGCCGCGTGCAAACGATGCGCAAGGACGCCGGCTTCAACATCGAAGATCGCATCACTACCTGGTACGTAGCCGACGGAGAACTGGCCGACGTGATGGTCGCCTGGGGTGACTACATCCGGGCCGAGACCCTGACCACCGACCTGGTGGCGGGTCAGCCGCCGGACGGTGCTTACGCCGAGACGCACAAAATTGAAGGGATGTCTATCACGCTGGGGGTGAAGCGGAACGCATAAAATCGCACCGTCTCAGCCACCCTTTTGATTTGACACATACGGGACCGTGTGCTACAATGGGCTTGCTCTAGCCATATAATAATGGCGTATAATATAACGCATTTGCATATGAGCACGCAATGGCAGCGGCGCCCCTATTTCGGCGCCTTTTGTCGTGTTTTAAGAGACTGGAATTTGATTGAGGGGAATACCTCCGCTGACGGGCGCAAAGAACGGGTTTTTCAGGGAGCTACAGATGGGCCAGGAGACGAACAGTGCGTTGCTGGCTCAATTTGAAGAGCATCTGGTTCTGGCGCAATTAGCACCTTCAACAGTCGTCAACTATCTGGCCGACCTTCGCACCTTTGTGCGCTGGGGACTGAACCACGCCGGGCCAGATTTCTCGCTGGCAACCCTCACCTCCGATACTATCCGAGCCTATCGTTCCCACCTGCTTGAAGATAAACACTGTGCCCCGGCCACCGTCAACCGGCGGTTGCAAACGTTGCGCAAGTTTTGCGCCTTCACCGTAAAGATAGGGTTGATGACTTCCAACCCCGCCGAAGGAATCCAACTGGTTCAGACCGACGGAGGCGGCGCGACGCCGGCACCGCTGACCGGAAAACAAATCGAAGCGCTGCTCAATGCGTCCAGCAGCGAGCAGCCGAGTCTGGCGCGGCGTGACACGGCTATCCTGATGCTCTTGCTGCACACCGGCCTGCGGGTGAACGAGTTGGTGGAATTGCGCCTGGATGACGTTCAATTTGATCATCCGGGCGTTCACCTGACTGTCAAAGATGGGGGGCGTGGTGAGGCCCGAAACATCCCCCTGGAAGGTGAAGTTCGCCACGCGCTTTACGATTACCTTTCGATACGCCCTGGCGTGGAAGGCGAGGAGCACCTGTTCTTGAGTCGTGAGGGGCGACCCCTTTCAACGCGCAGTGTGCAGCGTATTGTGAGCACCCGCGCCCGGGCCGCCGGACTGAAAGGCGTGTCGCCCCAGGCTTTGCGCCGGACGTACGCCAGTCGCCTGTTGGCCGCCACCGGCGACCTGGCGCTGGTTTCCAAACGATTGGGGCATCAAAGACTGACAACCACGATGCGGTACGTGAACGAATCGGCAAATCGGTGAGATAGGCCCGGTTTGCGGATTCGTTGATTTGCAGATTTTGGAGGATTGCTTTGTTGGAAGTAAAGGATTTTCGCGCGCTACGTATCAGTTTGGCTTCACCAGAGGAGATCCGCAGTTGGTCGTACGGTGAGGTTACCAAGCCGGAGACGATCAACTATCGCCGGCTGCGCCCTGAAAAGGACGGTCTCTTCTGCGAGGTCATCTTTGGTCCCACCAGGGACTGGCAGTGTTACTGTGGCAAGTACAAGCAGATCCGTTACAAGGGCATCACCTGTGAAAAATGTGGGGTGCTCGTCACCCGCTCGTCGGTGCGGCGTGAGCGGATGGGACACATCGAGCTGGCAGCGCCCGTCGCTCACATCTGGTACACCCGGCGGGTGCCTTCGTACCTGGGCCTGCTGCTCGACATCTCTCGCCGTAACCTGGACCGCGTGCTGTACTTTGCCCAATACATCATCACCCGCGTCGATGAGCAGGCGCGGGCCAAGGCGCTCAAGCGGCTCGACGATGAACTCACCCGCGAGCGGACTCGCATGGAACGGGCTCTGCAAGAGCAAATCGACGCCACGCGCGAACGCATTGAGGGCGAGATCGAACGGCTGCGCGACGTGGAGAAAGCAACTCAACGTCGCCTCGACGAAGAGCAGACCCAGGCCATCGAAGCGGTGATGAAGGATGCCCAGTCGGTCCAGAAGAAGCTGGAAGAACGACAGGGCAAAAAGCTGCGTGCGCCGGTCGTCTTCCCCCACGCCCCGGTCCCGGTGGCCGAAGCGGGAGAAGTCGTCAGCCAGGAGCACCTGAGCAAGCTCAACGAGATGGTCGAGGAGCGGCTGAACCAGATTAAAACCGAGATCGAGAGCGAATTGGCACGTGAGCGCGATCTGATCGAGGCCGAAATTGAACGGTTGCGCTTCACCACCGAGCAAGAGATCGAGAATCTGCGCGAGGCCACCGAGCGAGAATTGGCCGATTTGGCCGGGCGGCTGGAAGAGCAACGCAACGAGCTCCTGGGCATCCAGCAGATGGACCTGCTCACCGAGACCCAGTACCGCGACCTGGCCGACCGTTGGGGCCACATCTTTGAAGCGGGGATGGGAGCCGAAGCCTTGCGCGACATCTGCGTGGACCTGGACCTGGACAAGCTGGCACGCGAGTTGCGTATTCAGATTCGTGGAACCCGCTCCAAACAGGTTCGCAAAAAGGCGATCAAGCGATTGCGGGTGGTAGAATCGCTGCGCAAGAGCGGGAACCGGCCCGAATGGATGATTCTCACCGTGTTGCCCGTCATCCCCCCCGATTTGCGGCCAATGGTGCAGCTCGACGGTGGACGCTTTGCCACCAGCGACCTGAACGACCTCTACCGCCGGGTCATCAATCGTAACAACCGGCTCAAGCGATTGTTGGAACTGAGCGCGCCCGACGTGATTGTTCGCAACGAAAAACGCATGTTGCAAGAAGCGGTCGACTCGCTCATCGACAACAGCCGACGCGGCAAGGCGGTTTCGTCCCGAGGGCGGCGACAGCTCAAGTCGCTCTCCGACATGCTCAAGGGCAAGCAGGGACGCTTCCGCCGCAACCTGTTGGGCAAGCGGGTGGACTACTCAGGCCGCTCCGTGATCGTCATCGGCCCTGAGTTGGAATTGCATCAGGCCGGCCTGCCCAAAGGGATGGCGCTGGAGCTGTTCCGCCCCTTCGTCATCCAAAAGTTGGTGGAATACAACTACGCCAACAACGTCAAGGGAGCCAAACGCATCGTCGAGCAGCAGCGGCCCGAAGTGTGGGAAGTGCTGGAAGAAGTCATCCGGACCCGGCCCATCTTGCTCAACCGGGCGCCGACGTTGCACCGACTGGGCATTCAGGCCTTTGAGCCGGTGCTGGTAGAAGGCAACGCCATTCAGATTCACCCTCTGGTCTGCACCGCCTTCAACGCCGACTTCGACGGCGACCAGATGGCCGTTCACATCCCCCTCTCGCAAAAGGCAGTGGAGGAAGCCCGCGAGCTGATGCTCTCGACCAAGAACCTGCTCCTGCCGGCCAATGGCCGGCCGGTGGTGGGGCCCACCAAAGACATGGTCCTCGGCGTCTACTACCTTACCATGGCCGAAGACGGTCAACTGGGCGAGGGCAAGGTTTTTGCCGACCTGGACGAAGTCGCTCTGGCTTACGCTTTGGGCAAGGTTGGGCTGCACGCCAAAATCAAGGTGATGCAAGTCACCGAGCGGCGAATCGCCCGCAAATACCCGGTCGAGACTACCGTCGGACGCGCCCTCTTCAACCAAATCCTGCCCGACAAGCTGCGCTACGTCAACGAAGTGCTCGACAAGGGGAAGTTACAAGACCTGGTAAGCACTTGCTATCAAAAGCTGGGACCCGAGGTGACGGCCAAGCTGGTGGACGACATCAAGGGGATTGGCTTTAAATACGCTACCAAGTCGGGCACGACCATAGCCATCTCGGACATCACGGTTCCAGAGGCCAAACAGGAGATCCTGGAACAGGTGAGCCAGCAGGTCGCCAAAGTTGAGCAACAGTATCGGCGCGGCCTCATCACCGAGGATGAGCAATACGTCAAGACGGTCGAGCTGTGGACTCAGGCCACCGACGACGTGACCGAGGCAGTGCGCCAGTCCATTGACGTGAGAAGCCCCATCCGCCTTATGGCCGATTCGGGCGCGACCAAAGGTGGTTTTCAGCCCATCCGCCAGTTGGCAGGGATGCGCGGCTTGATGGCCGATCCGTCGGGGCGCATCATCCCGTTGCCGATTCGCTCGAACTTCCGCGAGGGACTCACTGCATTGGAATACTTCATCTCCACCCACGGTGCGCGCAAGGGTCTGGCCGACACGGCGCTGCGAACCGCCGACGCTGGCTACCTCACCCGCCGGCTGGTGGACGTGGCTCAAGACTTGATCATCAACGCCATTGACTGCGGCACCAGCGCCGGTTTGTGGATTCGAGAGGAGACCTCGAAGAAGATCGGCGAAACGATGCCCGAACGCATCATCGGGCGCATTGCCGCCGCTGAAGTCGTTGATCCGGCGACCGGGGAGATCATCGTTGATCGCAACCAGATGATCGGAGAGGAGGAGGCACAGGGCATCCTCAAGGCCGGCATCACCGAGGTCTACGTGCGCTCGCCGATGGTCTGCGAGTTGGAGCACGGCGTTTGCGCTATGTGCTATGGGCGAGACCTGGCGCGGGGTGGCCTGATCAAAGTGGGCGAAGCGGTGGGCATCATCGCTGCCCAGTCCATCGGCGAACCCGGCACTCAGCTTACGTTGCGCACCTTCCATACCGGTGGCGTCGCCGGCGTGGAAGACATCACCCACGGCTTGCCCCGGGTGCAAGAGCTTTTTGAAGCACGTAACCCCAAAGGTGAGGCCATCATCTCCGACATTGATGGTCGGGTCGAGTTGCTGACGACCGAAGATGGCGGGCGGCTGCTCAGAGTGACCTTCTCCGAGATGCGCGAGGACGTGTACGAAGTCCCGGGCAACTGGGCCATCCTGGTCGAAGATGGAGATGAGGTATCTGCGCGCACGCGGCTGGCCAAGCGCGGCGACAAGGAACTGCTGGCCGAGCACTCCGGGATAATTCGACGAGATGGTCGCAAGATCATCGTCCGGTGGGAGTTCCACGACGAGCGCGAGTACGAGGTGGCGTCGGCAGCTCGCCTGCGCGTGGAAACTGGCGACATGGTTGTGGCCGGGCAGCAGCTCACCGAAGGTTCTCAAAACCCCAACCACATCTTGCGCATCCTGGGCCGAGAGGCGGCACAAACTTATCTGATGGAGGAAGTCCAGCGGGTTTACCGCTCGCAAGGCGTTTCCATCCACGACAAACACATTGAACTCATCGTCCGCCAGATGACCAACAAAGTTCGCATCACCTCCAGCGGGGACAGTGACTATCTGCCGGGCGAGCTGATCGATCGCTTGAAATTCCAGCAGATGAACGACCAACTCATCGCGGCCGGCAAACAACCGGCCGCCGGGCGTCCCATTTTGCTGGGCATCACCAAAGCTGCCCTCAACACCGACAGCTTCCTCTCGGCCGCGTCGTTCCAGCACACCATCAACGTGCTGGCCCAGGCGGCCATCGAGGGCAAGCGAGACGAATTGTTCGGCCTCAAGGAGAACGTCATCATCGGCAAACTCATCCCGGCCGGCACCGGCTATTACATGTACAACCGGCAGGGGGGAGTTGCCCCCGATGGCAAGGGAGACGGCGATCACGAGTCTGCTTCTCTCGAAGCCGCCGGCGCGGAGCACGAGCAGGCGGATTCTCCTGAGGCCGAGGACAAAGAAAAAGAACCTGAGGTCGAGAAGGCCAACCCAGGGGACGCCGAGAGCGACGAGCTTGAGGTAGCCTCCTGATTGGATCGTTTTGTGAGAGATGTCGGTTACGAAAGGAGGTGAGACGAAGATAATGAGTGTGAGACTCCGACCAGGCGAATCGCAAGAGAGCTTGCTGAAGCGATTCCGTAAGGAAGTGGTAAAAGGGCGTATTCTTAGCACTTATCGTAAGAAGCGCTGGTATGTTTCCAAGAGCGAACAGCGTCGTCTGGCAAAGCAACGCGCGGCACGTAAGGCACGTCGAAAGATGTTGCGACGACAGGCAAAACAACAGCAGCGGTAAGTCTATTGGCTTATGTTTAGAATCTGTGCATGTCATTGCGAGCGAAGCGACACTTGCACCGCACGCAAGTGCAGGTGAGCAATCCCCGCTCACCAACGGCTGAGACCGCTTCGCCTCCGGCTCGCGGTGACATGTCGGCACACTTTTCATACATGAGTCAGTCTCAGTACTTACGCAGTTTAGATTTGTAGCATCAGGCGATAGCGACTAAAGTCGCGCCTGAAGGCCCCAGGCCGAGGCGTCGGCCTGCACCGACGCGCTGGCGTCCACGGGAGGTGGACGCTTGGCCGTCAGGCCTGCAGGAGCGGTTTCAACCGCGTTTGTGCCCCGGCTGCGTAAGTACTGTCAGTCTATTCTATGTAACGTTGGGACGTCTTTAAGGGCCTGATGTCTACGCAGAGGAGCTCACCCTGAGACGGCGCATACCCGGTTGACCCGGCCAGAGGGGGCGACTCAACGCCCCCTCTGTTTTTAATCTGCAAAGGATAGCTTATGGAAATCGGCATTATTCGGCGAGTGGACATCGAAAGAGAGATGCAAGAGGCGTATCTGGATTACGCTATGAGTGTCATCGTGTCACGCGCGCTGCCCGATGTGCGCGATGGCCTCAAGCCGGTCCACCGTCGCATTCTGTATGCGATGCACGCGATGGGACTTCGCTCCAACACCCCCTACAAGAAGAGCGCGCGCATTGTGGGTGAAGTGTTGGGCAAATATCACCCCCACAGCGACGCTGCTGTCTACGAGGCTATGGCCCGACTGGCGCAGGACTTCTCGATGCGGGCGCCGCTGGTCGATGGTCAGGGCAACTTTGGCTCCATTGACGGCGATCCCCCGGCCGCCATGCGTTACACCGAAGCGCGCCTGACGGCTTTATCCGAAGAGATGCTGGCCGACATCGAAAAAGAGACGGTGGACTTCGTCGAAAATTTTGACGGCAGCCTCACCGAGCCAAAAGTTTTGCCGGCCAAACTTCCTAACTTCCTGGTCAACGGTGCCTCGGGAATTGCCGTGGCCATGGCCACCAACGTGCCACCTCACAACCTGGGTGAGAT
>JAJRXB010000076.1 GCA_024276515.1 Chloroflexota bacterium | reverse complement strand
TGTGTGAAGCCCCTCGGCGTGATCGTAGCGCGGCCACCAATACGTTGGTATCAATGACGATCTGGTATCTCCCCATACCGGTATTATATACGATACCACAAACCGTGTCAATAGCTTTCGGAGCAATCGCGGCAGCCTAACTATTGTTTAACCTGCCATCTCCCCGCATAAAACGCCGTCCGACGGTTTATGCCGCCTTTCCGCCGAATAAAACCCCTCCCTGGCGTCTTATCCGGCCTTTCTCCCCCATATCCTGCCCGTCAGGGTTTTATGCGGCCATTTCGCCGCCCAAACCCTTGACATCATCCCTCTAATCTGCTAAAATATGCATTAGAACATCCGTTCTCTACACCACCCCCTTCGTCCTTCATTCCCCGTCCCGTTCACAAAACCAAGGAGACGACCCTGATGAACAGCCGACCCAAAAAGCTCCTCGACCATGTCCACGATGCCTTGCGGGTCAAACACTACTCCATCCGCACCGAACAAGCCTACGTCAATTGGATCAAACGCTTCATCCTCTTTCACAACAAACGCCATCCCCGCCAGATGGGCAGCGCCGAGATCGAAGCCTTCCTTACTCACCTGGCCGTAGACCTCAACGTCGCCGCCTCCACCCAGAACCAGGCCCTGTGTGCCCTTCTATTCCTCTATCACCACGTGCTCGACATAGAGATCGGACCCCTAGACGCCGTGCGGGCCAAAAAGCCCCGGCGACTCCCCACCATCCTCACCCAGGACGAGGTTCGAGCGGTGATCGCCGCTATGTCCGGCGTCAACCAGCTCATCGCCAAACTCCTCTACGGCTCCGGCCTGCGCTTGCTCGAAGCCCTGCGCCTACGGGTCAAGGACGTGGACTTCGCCTACCACCAGATCACCGTGCGCGACGGCAAAGGAGAGAAAGACCGGGTGACAATACTCCCGGCAAGCCTGGTCGAACCGCTCCAGGAACACCTCAGCCGGGTCGGTATGCTTCACCAATGCGACCTGGAAAACGGCTATGGAGCGGTCTATCTCCCTTACGCCCTGGCCTACAAATACCCCAACGCCGAACGCGAGTGGTGTTGGCAATACGTCTTCCCCGCCAGAAGCCTCTCCACCGACCCCCGTACCGGCCTCAGACGCCGCCACCACCTGGGCGAAAGCGGCCTTCAACGGGCGGTCCGAGAAGCAGCCCGGCTGGCCGGCATCCAAAAACCTGTCACCCCCCACACCTTCCGCCACACCTTCGCCACCCACCTCCTGGAATCAGGCTACGACATCCGCACCGTCCAGGAACTCCTCGGCCACAAAGACGTCAAAACCACCATGATCTACACCCACGTCCTCAACCGGGGCGGCCTCGCCGTCCGCAGCCCTCTGGACGCCGATTGACACACAGCCAGTATACCACAACTGCGTGTCAAAAACAATGGTAACTTTGAATCCAACCCGTGGGTAGTCTCCCTCTTGCGTGTTGGCGGCGAGAGGAGGCAAAACCTTCACCCACCCCCGCCTGCACCCCCTCCCTCTCCCAATTTGGGAGAGGGAGGGGGTTGGGGGGAGGGAGAGGGCAAGCCCTCGCGCTCCCAAAACATCATCAACGCTTAACGGGGAGACTACCAACCCGCGCAATCTGCTGCAAAAAGGCAATAACCGTGTGAACAGACGTCGGGGCTTTTCAAAGAATTAACCCAGGTGACGGTCACCTCCAATCTTTTGGCGAGGGGAAGGCACTTGACAACCATTTTTTACCGTTTTTGCCAACCTGTTATGCCGAACAAGGTGACTGTCACCTTGCTCGCGCTAGAACGTCGAAAAACCCTGAACAAATGTACACCCCTATTGACTTTTGTTTAAAAGAGTTCTATCATAGCCTAAAAGTGCACCTTTGTTCACCAACCTGAACACCTGTGTGCTGAGGTGACAGTCACTTTTAGCCCAATGATCAGGTCAGAATTTGAAAAATCACCCCGTTTTTTGCGTCAGTTCAAGTGACTGTCACCTGCTTTTGCTTAAAAGGGAACAACTCTAGCTGTTTTGCGCCTCTATGGGGACTTGGTCCAACTTTCAAAACTACCTTGATGAGATACCAATGGGCAAATTTGGTGATGAGTGACCCCTCAGAAAAAACTGCGAAACTGGATGCCAATACCCATAATTGCGACCAAACACCCCTCGACCTCTTCCTCGAGAATCAAGACTCAACAAAGCAATTGCCCCTCCAGCCCGCTGAAAGGTTGGGAGACAGTTTAGCCTCCTCAGACTTCATCGTTCAAACCGCGCTCAGCTAAAAGCGTAAATGCCGAGCGCGGTCCTTTTTGGGAGAATATTGTGACCGACCGCCCCAGAGATGATCGCGCCAGACAGGCCAGAGACCTCTTTTTGACCGACTCCAACAACTGTGCCCAAAGCATTATTCGCGTCTTTGCCAATCTGAATAAGGAGGCCGAAGCCGCGGTCATTCCTCTGGGCTGGGCGCTGGGGGGCGGGCTGGTCTCGCAAGGCTACATCTGCGGGACCATCCTGGGCGCTGTTATGGCGTTGGGCGCCAAACTGCGCTACGAGCGCGGCCTCTCTTCTGCCGCAACCGAAGCGATCATCCAAGAATTCATCCAGGAGTTTCAGGCCAGAAATGGCAGCTTGCAGTGCCGGGACATTGTGGGCGAACTGGAGCCGGAAGCTTTCGAACGCGTTTGCCGGCCAATGGTCTACGACACGTCCCTGATGATCGAAGAATCTCTGGCGAGATCAGATGAGGAGAACGAGAGCGATGAGCGACGATAATATGTGGGCGACCGTTTTCATAGCTCCCGGCGAACTCTCCTTCCGGCAGATGCCTATGCCCGAGATAGGGCCAAGAGACCTGTTGGTCAAAGTCAACACGGCTCTGACTTGCGGCACCGACGTCAAAACTTACAAACGGGGACACCCCAAATACAATCCACCCACACTCTTTGGTCACGAGTTTGCCGGCGATGTCGTGGCGGCGGGCAAGGATGTGAAGGACTTTGAAGTGGGGATGCGGGTGGTGGCGGGCAACACTGCCCCCTGCAACGAGTGCTATTTCTGCAAGCGCGGGCAGCCCAACCTTTGCGACGACCTGTTGGTAAACCTGGGAGCTTTTGCCGAATACATCCGCATACCCGACCGGCTCGTGCGGCAAAACACCTTCACATTACCAGATCACCTCAGCTATCGTGAGGCGGCCATCATCGAGCCGCTGGCTTGCGTGGTGCATGGCCAAGACCTGCTGAGGATTCAGCCCGGCGAAAGCGTTGCCATCGTTGGCGCAGGCGGGCCGATTGGGTTGATGCATTTGCAACTGGCCTTGCGCCAGGGCTCATCGCCGATCATCGCCATTGACGTCAACGACATGCGTCTGACCATCGCCGCGACGTTGGGAGCGACGCAAGTCGTCAATTCGATCCACGAAGACCCGGTAGAAGCAGTGCGCGACCTGACCGATGGACACGGCGCAGACGTCGTCATCGAGTGTGCCGGCGTCAGCGACACCTGGCTCACGGCGCTGGACGTCGCCCGCAAAGGAGCGCGCGTGGAATGGTTCGGCGGCTTGCCGGGCGGCACTCAGGTCAAGATAGACTCAACCCGGGTACACTACGACGAGTTGACCATTTTTGGCGTGTATCACCTCACCCCACTTTCGCTGGAGCGGGCCTTTCGGCTGGTGTGCAATGGCATGGTCGATGCCAAAGCATTGATCACTCACGAAGTGCCCCTCAAAAACCTCGAAGACGGCCTGAAAATGATGATGGAAGGCCGAAGCGTCAAGGTCGCAGTGCTACCGTGAAATTCCTAGAGTTGTTCCCTCTTAAGCAAAAGCAGGTGACAGTCACTTGAACCGGCGCAAAAAACGGGGTGATTTTTCAAATTCTGACCTGACTAATTGTGCTAAAAGTGACTGTCACCTCGGCACAAATTTATTTTAGGAACAACCCTCTTGTGGAAAAGCCAGTTTCGGAGGAAAAGAGTGAAAGCTGCGGTTTATTACCACAACAAAGACGTGCGGCTGGAAGATTACCCCGACCCCATCATCGGACCGGGCGAGCTAAAGATCAAAGTCGACTCGTGTGGGCTGTGTGGCGGCGATACGATGGAATGGTATCTGGCAGATAAGGCCCCCATCATTCTGGGCCACGAGCCGACCGGCGTCGTCGTTGAAGTGGGCCAGGGTGTCACCAAATTCAAGCCGGGGGACCGGGTGTTTGTGCACCACCACGTGGCTTGCATGTCGTGCCACTACTGCCGGCGTGGCTCCTTTACCATGTGCAAAGAATTTACCCAAACGCACATCTACCCGGGAGCTTTCGCCGAATACGTGCGTGTGCCGGCCGAGAACGTGCAGCACGACGTGCACCTGCTGCCCGATTCCATCTCGTTCGAAGAAGGGACACTCATTGAGCCGATGGCCTGCGTGGTCAAGGGCATCAAGCTCGCCGACATTCGGCCCGGCGATACGGTCGCGGTCGTCGGCTCTGGCTTCATCGGGCTGGGATTCGTTCAGTTGGCCCGGGTGTGGGGCGCGGGCAAAGTGGTGGCCTTCGACCTCAACGATTGGCGACTGGAACGAGGGCTGGCACTGGGCGCCGATTTTGCCATCAACTCCGCCAAAGAGGACGGCCTGGAGGCGCTGGAAGAGATCAACGAGGGGCGCGGGGCCGACTCGGTCATTGTCACGCCGAATGGCGTCAAGGCCATTGAGTTTGGACTGAAGATTGCCGGCAAAGGCGCTACGGTGCTTTTCTTCGCACCACCCCACCCCGATGAAACGTTGACCCTGCACCCGACCGCCGACCTCTTCTTCCGTGAAATCACCCTGAAAACCACCTACTCCTGCCATCACGTCGACACAGCCCAGGCATTGCAATTTATCGCCGGCGGGCGAATCGACGCCAAGGCCATGATCACTCACCGTTTTGGTCTGGACCGGGTGGCCGACGGGATCGCCCTCGTCAAAGAGGCCGGCAAGTCGATCAAAACCATCGTCAAGCCAGCCCTCACGCCGGGCGTTGGGGAGACCGCGTAATGCCTGATATGGAACTGATGGAGCAAATTGCCCATGCAGTGCTTGAATTGAAACCCCACAAAACCGCCGAAGCAGTCGCAACCGCGCTTCAGGCTGGCGCACAGCCAATCGAGATCATAGACCACGGCGTCGTCAAAGGGATGGAAGCCGTCGGCGAAAAATACCAGTGCGAAGAAATGTTCCTGCCCGAACTCCTGATGGCCGAACAATGTATGCGCAGCGGCCTGACGGTGATCGAGGCTTTTGCCGGCGCGGACGGTGAGTCTCTGGTTGACGCAGCGCGCCAACGGCTGGCAGAGCGGGCCGCTTCGTGGATCCCTGCCCTCAGTTCTTGCGTCACCCGTCTCCTTCATTCATCAGATTCGTTCCTCACAGGGACGAACGACGAATGACGAAGTGACTTTGGTCGAGTTCGTCCTTCGTCAAAGGAGAAAACTCAATGACCGAGATGAATCCACGCGAACGATTTTTAGCGGCCCTGAATCTGGGTGAGCCAGACCGGGTTCCCGCCTGCCCCTGGTTGACCAGTGACTGGTTTATGGGACACTACGACCTGGACAGCGTGACGTGGTATAAATCATTGGATGCCCAGCTTGAGGCGCAACTGGAAATCTATTCCAAATTCCCAGACATGCAATTCTTCCCCGGCTTCCGGGCATCCTACGGCTCCACAGTGGAAGCGTCGGCGATGGGCTGCGAGATCGTCTATCCTCCCAACGCCACCCCCCAGGCCAGGCCGGTGATTCAGGAGATACCCCGCGACCTGGACAAAATCAAAGTCGGCAACCCGGAGACCGACGGGCGCATGCCAGAAGCCTTAGAATTGTACCGCGCCCTGGCAAAAAAACTGCGGGAACACGGGTTTGAGATCACTTCGGGATTTCTTCACGGCCCAATGGACGTAGCCTCCGAGGTGCGCGGGATGACCAACTTGCTGCTAGACTTTTACCGCACGCCAGAAGCAGTTCACCACATTATGGACGTCGTTACCGAAACGTGCGTCGCCTGGGCCAGGGCTCAATACGAGGCCAGTGGCCGTACCATGTTGCACATCCTGGTCTCCGACGACGTGAGTTCGCTGATAGGCCGTGATCACTGGCGCGAATTCGTCGAACCCTACATGATGCGGCTTTTCCACAGCATGCCCGAAGGGGTGGTGGGTGGGATTCACAATTGCACCCGGTCTCAGCAGGTTATCGACCTGTATCCCCACGTCGGCGCTCGCCTGTTGCAATTTGGTCCCGACGTGGACCCCACTTTCGCCAAAGAGAAAGTGGGCGACCAGATGTGTTTGCTGGGCAATCTGGCACCAACCGGCGTGCTGAAGGACGGCACGCCCCAGGAGGTTGAAGATGCCTGCCGCCAGATCATCGAGAAAGCAGCGCCCGGAGGCGGTTTTATTCTGGGCTCGTCGGGGTCGGTGGCCCGTTTTACCCCGATAGAGAATCTGGAAGCTATGGTCAGGGCTTGCGAAAAGTACGGCACTTACTCAAAGACGTCGCCTGGGACTGCCCGTCCTGCCTGCCGAAGTGCCCGGCACGGGTGCACCCGGGGTGCGGCACAGGTGGCTTCCGGGCCAGGGAAAGCCCCAGGCTAACGCTTGCGCCTGCGCGCAGTGCAGGTGCAGTTGAAGGACGCTAAAAGCGCCCTAAATCTACGTCTTGGATAGACCAATAGCAGGGCTGTTCAGTTCTAAAGATTCTGCACGTGTCATTGCGAGGAAGCGAAACGACGACCTGTACCCCGAATGGGGTAAGCAATCTCCCGCCTGCAACGTGGGGATTGCTTCGGCAAAATATGCCTCGCAATGACATAACCGTAGAACTAAACAGCCCTGAGGCCAATAGCCTGCTTTTCCCCGAAGGGGACCTACCCGCACCTGCCTGCACCTGGGGTGCGGCACCCTGGCCTGACTGCCAGGACAGGCAAGTGCGATGGGACAGGTGTAGGTCAAATACGCTCCGAGGAGCCAACCATGTCAAGTGCTTCGCCAGAGCTCAATTTTTTCCCATTGGGCTCGAGCTATTACCCTCCTTTCCACACGCCCGACGACTGGATGAGAGATGTGGCGCGCATGGCAGATGCGGGCCTCAACGCCATCCGCACCGCCGAGTTGATCGCCAGTTGGGAGTGGCTTGAGCCCAAGAAAGGCCAGTTCGATTTTGGCTGGCTGGACCGCATCTTCGATCTGGCCCAGACGTATGGGCTGCGTATTTTGCTGGGCACCGGGGCCGGCAGCCCCCCCATCTGGTTGCTCGACGAATACCCAGACGTGCAGATCCTCTCGCAGGATGGCATCCCCTACCCCACCGGTACCATGTGGGGCTGGGCCTGCATCCACCACCCCGGATTCCGCGCCGAATCCGAGCGCTACCTGCGCACGCTGCTGGCTCGCTACCAGGGACACCCGGCCCTGTTCGGCTGGCAAATTCACAACGAGCCCGGCCACCCGGCGATCCAACGGGTCCCCGGCGCGGTTGACTTCTACTGCTACTGCCAGCACACGGCCGCCGGCTTCCGCGATTGGCTGCAGGCCAGGTACGGCGACGTGGAGACGTTGAGCGAAGCATGGGCCTGCACGCCCACACACCACCGCTACCACGACTGGTCACAAGTG
>JAJRXB010000075.1 GCA_024276515.1 Chloroflexota bacterium | reverse complement strand
GGGTGACTTCCGCGCTGACCGAATTCACCCTCCACGTGGGGAAAGGCACAAACCGGGTTCGGCAACGGGGGTGGCAGTTGTTCGTGCCCGCCCGCCGGGCCACGTTTGTGGTCATCCTGGTGAGCGACGAGGCCCGGTTTGGCGAGGTCCGGCCGGTTTTCAACGAAATTATGGACAGCTTTCGACTGTTGAATTGAAGGGCACTCGGCGCAATTGCTTATTGCGACACAGGCGTGGTTACGTTATAATAGAAGCGGGGTTGTGTCGTTTAGGGTGTTCTGAGCATCCTTGAACTCTGAGCCTGGGGCTTTCAGTCCCAGGCGGGGCTTGCAACCAACAGGGAGTAGAGCTATGAGCGCGCTGACCATAAGACTTCTCGGGACCAGCGCGGCACGTCCTGTGCCACGGTGGGGATGCGTCTGTCCCCAGTGCAGCGACGCACGGATGAATCCACGGGGAGTGCGGTCCCGATCTTCCATTCTCGTCAACGGGCGGGTGCTGGTTGATCCCGGCCCCGACGTCTATCGCCAGCTCGCCGCCCTACCCCCCGGCGAACTGGCCGCCATCCGCGACATCGTCGTCACCCATCCACACGCCAGCCACTACCTGGGTCTCGATGACCTGGCTCAATTGCGCCACCTGTCGCCGCTCGACCAGATACCCGTGTGGGCTCAGTTCGATAGCTGGACGCTGATTCTCGTCACCTTCAACTATCTCGTCGCCCACGAACTGGACCCTGAACCTGAGACCGAACGCCCCTTCGTCCGGCGCGACATGGTGTTGGGGGAACCGTTTGAATTGGGCGACGGGCTGACCCTGACCCCCTTCGACACCTTTCACACCAGCACTTTTACCACTGCCGGGTTGGTCATCGAGCAGAATGACCTGCGAGTCGTCTACGCCCCTGATTTTTACGATAGTGCCTTTTTCGGATTGATGGAGCCCGATCTGCTTATCCTCGGCGGGACATTTCTCGACGCCGGGCAGGCCATGCATGCACCCGATTTGGACGAAGGGCACGGTCGTCATCTGCCCATCGTTGAGGGGATTCGCTTTGCCCAGACCATTCGCGCTCGACGGACCCTCCTCACCCACATTGGCCACGTTCAATGTTTGCCAGACGAGTTGCGTCGCTACTTCCCGGATGATACCTTCGACGTGGCCTACGATGGTCAGGTGATTGAGTTTCCCTCTTAGGCACGCAATGGAGAAACGTCTATGGCTCAAGTGTATCGAATGGATTTGCTGCAAAATGCCCTGGCCAACCTGTGCGATTCACTGGACGGGGTGCGGGCGGCGGTCATTGTGAGCATCGAAGGGTTTGTGGTGGCTTCTCATCCCCCCGGCGACGAATCGTTTACGGAAGATAGTCCGGCCAATAGTTCACAGGTGGCCGCTATGGCCGCAACGCTGGTAGCCTTGGGGGAACGTACCTTATCACGGCTGGCGCAGGGTGAAATTGAGCGTATGCTCGTCGAGGGTCGTCAGGGGGCTATGATCGTGGTGCCGGTCAGCGATAGCGCGGCCATCGCCGTTTTGCTCGAAAAGGGGGCCAAAGTGGGGGTTGCTCTTTATGCCGTCCAATTTGCCGCCCAGCAAATCCGTCGCATTTTGGAGGGAAGTTTGGTCGTCTGAGCAGCGGAGGCTATTCGATCTTCGCCAGTTCACGCCCGGCCTGGATGAGGGCGTCTACCGCCTCGCCGTCGGGTGCTTCTGCGTAGACGCGGAGCACCGGCTCGGTGCCGCTGGGCCGGATGAGCAGCCAGCTATCGTCGGCCAGGCGATATTTCACCCCATCGCGGGTATCCACCTGGCGCACCGTCTGGCCGTTGATGTGGGGGGGTGCGCCGTCGGCGAGACGTTGCACCATTTCGTTTTTGGCCACAGGGTGGCGCAGACGCAGGTCTCGCCGGGTGTAGTATGCCGGCCCGGCCGTTGCCTGTAAATCGGTGACCAGTTCGTGCAGCGGCGCGCCCGCCTCGGCCATTATCTCCAGCAACAACAACCCCATCAACACCCCATCCCCCTCCGGGATGTGTCCCTTGATGCTCAATCCCCCCGATTCTTCGCCGCCGATGAGCACGTCTTCGCTCAGCATCAGATCGGCGATGTGGTTGAACCCAACTGGCGTTTCGTGCAACGGCAGGTTGTATTTTGCTGCCAGCCGGTCTACCATCATTGTGGTGGAGACTGTTTTGACGACGGCTCCGGTCCAACCCCGCTTTTCGACCAGGTAGCGCAGTGCCAACGCAAAGATGTGGTGCGGGTCCACAAAGCTGCCCAGCGCGTCCACGGCGCCGATGCGGTCGGCGTCGCCATCGGTGGCCAGCCCCACGTCGGCCTGGTCGGCCTGCACGGCTGCGACCAGGGCTGTCAGGTAGCGGGCGATGGGTTCGGGATGAATGCCGCCGAAGCCGGGGTTCATCTCACCCCGGATCTCGCGGATGTGAGTCCGGGTGCGCGACAAAAACTCGCGGAAGCAGCCACGACCGGAGCCATACATTGGGTCGGCCACCACGCGCAGTTCGCCGCCGGAAATCACGTCCACGTCGAGCAACTGGCCCAGGTGCTCGTAATAGGCCCAGGCCGGGTCGAAGCGGCGGATGAGTCCCCGGTCGAGGGCCTGCTGGTAGTCAATCATATTGGGAAAGCGCGCCTGCTCCTGGTTCCGGTCCAGGAAGCGTTCGACCATACGTCCCTGTTGCTCGGAGGCCGCCCCGCCGTAGGCCGCTTTGAGCTTGATGCCGTTGTAACGAGGCGCATTGTGGCTGGCGGTGATCATCACGCCGGCAACGGCTTTTTTGTGGACCACGTTATAAGAAATGGAGGGCGTCGGCGCGTCGGCGCGGGTCAGCCAGGCGACGATGCCGTTTCCGGCCAGCACCCGGGCCACTTCGGCGGCGTAGCGATCCGACAGGAAGCGAGTGTCGAAGCCGACCACCACTTCGGGTTGGTCTGTTTCCGTCTCTTCCAGCACGTAGTCGGCAATGGCCTGGGCCACCAGTTGCAGGTTGGCAAAGGTGAAGGTGTCGCTGATGACGGCACGCCAGCCGTCGGTGCCGAATTTAATGGTCATAATTGTGATGCTCCTTCTATCGTGGTTCGCCGCTATCTACCCAGGGAAGATACACTTCCCAGCGCCCACGCAGATACTCTCTGGCTGCTTCAAATTCGGTGGCCTGGGCGGCTACCGTCCCCTCCCGGCCAAGAGGCATCAGTCCGGCCACGTCACGCCAGAAGCTGGCCAGCCGTCCCTGGTAAAGGGGCAGCAACGAGTCGACGATGCGGTCTGGATCGCGCTC
This sequence comes from Chloroflexota bacterium, assembly GCA_024276515.1. Classification (GTDB taxonomy): domain Bacteria; phylum Chloroflexota; class Anaerolineae; order 4572-78; family NAK82; genus JAJRXB01. The sequence continues at coordinate 7,927 of JAJRXB010000075.1, read as the reverse complement.
TCCTTTGTTGTAAACGACGGCAAAATCGAATACTACCCGCGTCCAGAGGTCTGGCGGAAAGGTAAAACGGGCCGCGGGCTGGGCAGCCAGCGCCTCGATGGTTGCCAGGTTGGTGGGGGTTAGAATCCGTTGCCACAAAGCCCGGTGCTCGGTCCAGCCCACCACCAGGGCGTCGACGAGTGGGGTCACGTCGGGGATGGAGACCGGCTCGGCGGGCGGGCCTGGCGGTCCGGGGAACGTCGGTATCGGCTGGACGGGGGGCATGGCCTGCCACACCGTCTGCCGGAGGCGAACCTGCCGCAATAGTGTGCCGACGGCCTGCCGGAAGAGGAGGGGGAAATGGGTGAGGTGCGTCCGGGCCAGGTAGCATTTTTCGCCCAGGTCTACCTGCCCCACGCGCCATCGCTGGCTCGTTTTTGGATCGGGGCCGGTGGTCAGGGCCAGACTGCTGAGCCACACCTCGAACCCGGCAGTGGCCACCTCGGTCTCCCACACGTCCTGCGCCACCACCGCCTGGGCCAGCGCGGGCGAGAGGGCGCAGTCGCCGGCGCCCGGCTGGCGCAGACTGTAGCCCCACAGCGCACGAGTCAGCGGGTAGAAGATGAGGTCGCCCAAACCGCCCGCCGGCAGCGGCCAGCGATAGCGCGGCATCATCAGGTCAACCCGCCCCTCAAGGACCGGGGAGGCCAGAGCCGGAATCCAATCGGGGATGACGCTGGTGGTGTGGGCATCCAGCACCACCACGGCGCGGGCGTTCAAATCGAGCGCTGCCTTCAAAATGGCCCGCACGGCGCTCCCCCGGCCCAGAGTGCCTGTGTACCCGCCGATGACGACCGGGATGGTGGCGTCGGCGGCGGCGTCGGCTACCGCCTGGCGGGTGCCGTTACGGGGACCGGCGTCGGCATTGATGAGCACGGCGCGCAGGTCGCCGAAGTGGGCGGTGATCCCATCCAAAACTGTCCGCACCACCATGCCAACGGTGGTGGCGTTGCGATAGGTGGGAACGCCGACCACCAGGTCGGCTCGGCCAATGCGCTTGATCTGACGTTGGGCTTGAGGGGACATTACGGGTTCACACATTCGGCAAATACCAGGATTAGATCGTTGACGTTGGTTTTGGTCGGGCCGGTGAGGATCAGGTCATCCAGCTTTTGGAAGAAGTGATAGGCGTCGTTGCGGGCCAGGTAGGCCTGGGCGTCGAGGCCCAGGTCGGTGGCGCGGGCGATGGTGGTCCCGTCGGCGAAGGCTCCGGCGGCGTCGGTGGGGCCGTCGGTGCCGTCGGTGGCCAGGCAGGCGACGAGCACCCCTTTCCACCCGGCCAGCGACAGCGCCGCCGCCAGTGCCATCTCCTGATTGCGTCCCCCTTTGCCGTCGCCCCGCAGCGTGACGGTGGTCTCGCCGCCCAGCACCAGACAGGCGGGAGGCGACAGCCGCACGACCTCCTGGGGCCGGCCATCCGCCGGGCGATACACAGACTCCTCGCGGGCCAGGCCCTTGGCCAGGCCGGCGACGAGTCTGCCCACTTCGCGCGCTTCCCCTTCGACGAAGGTGGTCAACAACGTTGTGTTGAAGCCCAACTTCTGGGCCTCTTCGGCGGCGGCGCGGGCGGCTATCCGATTGCTGCCGACGACGACGTTTTGCACACGGTCGAAGATCGGGTCGCCCGGCTTGGGGGTGTCGGGGATGGTCCCGTCGAGTCCGGCGGCGAGGTGACGGGTGATGGACGCCGGCACCTCGTTTTCGACGCCGTAGTGGGTCAGCACCGCCCAGGCGTCGGCGAAGGTGGTGGGGTCGGGGACGGTGGGACCGGAGGCAATCACGTCCAGCGGGTCGCCCACCACGTCGGAGAGGATGAGGCTGACGACGGTTGCCGGGGATGCCAGCCGGGCCAGTTGTCCCCCTTTGAGCTGAGAGATGTGCTTGCGGACGGTGTTGAACTCGTTGATGGTTGCCCCGCAGCCGAGCAAAACGCGGGTGAGGGTTTGCAGATCGGCCAGCGAGACGCCGGGGACGGGGGAGGTCATCAAGGCCGAGCCGCCGCCCGAGATGAGGCACAGCACCAGGTCGCGCCCGGTGGCCCCGCGCAACAGATCGACGATGCGCCCCGCGCCGCGCAAACCGGCCTGGTCGGGGACGGGGTGTCCCGCTTCCAATATCTCGATGGGGCCGGTGGCGGCCGGGTCGGCCAGTGTGTGCCCATACTTGACGACGACGATTCCCTCCGTCAGCCGTTTGCCCAGAACGTCGGCTATGGCGGCGGCCATCGGCGCGCCGGCCTTGCCCCCGCCAACGACCAGAATCCGCTCGTAATCGTCCAGGGCGTAGGACCGTTAGCTGTCTTGAGGGTCTACCACTGTCAGGTGGTCGGCGGTGAGGTGCAGGTGTCGTCGCACGGCGGCGCCTGGCTCGACCGCGTCCAGGGCAGCGCGCATCACCTGCCAAACTCTCTCACGGATTTTTTCGGTGTTGCGGTGAGGTGAGGTCATTTTGCTATTCCCAGCTCCTGGTCACGGAGTCACGGCCGCTATGGCGGCGGCGGTGGCCTCCTCGGGTGTGGCCTCATCGCTCAGCACTTCGACGACGGCCTGTTGGAGCACGCGGCCAATCTGGTCGTATCCGGGGAAGGCGGGGGGCGGCACTGCGATTTCCAGTTGGTGTTGCAAGAAGGGCCAGTAGGGATCGTCGTTCCCAATCAGGTCGAACACGGCGTAACGAGTTGGAAGGTGCGCCGTCGTCCGATTCCACGTGGCGTTGTTGTCGGGAGCCATCAACCATTCGATGAAGCGCAGGGCCATCATTTGCCGGGCAGGGTCCCGGGTGACGATGACCAGCGCCCGGCCGCGGCCGATGGTCAGGGGAGTGCCATCGCGGGTGGGGATGTCGGCAAACTGGGTGGTGCGCAACACGGCCCTGTCGGTGAGAAAGCGATGCGTGTTGACGTGAGTCATACCCACCTGGGCAGAGACGTAGTCGGGCCAGACGTCGTCGGGATCACCGACGTCCAGTACGGTGGGGGGGATGACGCCTGCCTCCATTCCCTGGCGGTAGTAGTCGAGAACGGCGCGCAACGGTTGCTCGTCGAGGGTAGGGCGACCTTCTTCGTCTTGTAGCCGTCCCCCCAACGCCAGATATTGGATGAGAAAGGCGTCGTTTACCAGGCCGTTTTTGCCTTTGGCCGGGAAGACGTAGCTGGTGTTGGCGCTGATGACGTCCGTCCAATCCACCGGCGGCGAGGCCACTTTATTGGTGTTGTAGATCAGATGCTCCACGTCCATCTCGAAGGGGATGCCCACCAACTGGCCGTCCACCGTGCCGGCCGCGCGGGCGGCCGGCAGCAGGTCGTCGGCGAGGAAGGGGGATACCAGATCGTCGAGCGGCACGATGATGCCGGCGCGGGCGACCTGGGTCAGGTCTACCGTGTTCAGCACCGCCACGTCGGGCAAAACACTGGGGGCAGCCTGGCTGGCCGTGCGCAGGTAGTCGAGGACGCTGCCCTTACCCGATGCGTTCTTGACTATCACCGACACCGAGACGTCGGGGTAGGCAACTTCGAACGCACTCAGCCCCTCGTCGAAGACTCGACCTGCCTCGCCTTCGGCCAGGGAAGAGACGGCTTCGACTGTCCACAGGGTGAGGGGGATCGCCGCTTTGGCCCCGGCCGGGGGGATCTCGCCGGCCGGGGGGACCTGGGTCATCAGCGGCGGCGGGGGCGTGGCGACGACGTCCTCGGTGACGCTGGTCCCGGTTGCGGTGGGAGCGGCCGGCGTTGCGGTGACTATAATCTGTGGCGTGCAACCCCCGGCGAACAGCAGCAAAGCCAGTCCGCTGATGTATGCCGCCAGAGTTCGCGTTGTGTCGCTGCGGTTGATCATGATGGCTTTCTCTATTTTGCGTTAATTACAGTACTTACGCAGTTTAGGTTTGTAGTGACGACTTCCCTGGCCTGCCGCCAGGACAGGGAAGTCGTTACTACGGACCCTATTTCTGTGCTCAACTGCGTAAGTACTGTTGATTAGGTGTCAGGTGGTCTCGCCGTTGAGCGTTGATGATGTTTGGAAGCGCAAGGGCGGGAAGGAGACTACCTAATTATACCACAACCCCCATCGCTAGGGCTTTCCCATTTTCAGCGGGAAAGCGAGCGAAGGCATCCTGAGCCCGTCGAAGGCATCCTGAGCCCGTCGAAGGCATCCTGAGCCCGTCGAAGGCATCCTGAGCCCGTCGAAGGATGCTCGCTTCGGCTCGAAACCTGGAAAATGAGAGAGCCCTGCCCCCAGCGCAAAGGGCACTTGCCGAAATGCTGTTCATCTGCTAGAATCGGCTCGTCGACGCCGACAAACTGCCATCGTGAGAGGAGAACCCCTATGGATCTGGCAAGCCTCATCCGTGACGTGCCCGATTTTCCCGTGAAAGGCATTCTTTTCAAAGACATCACCACCCTCATCAGGAATGCCGATGCCTTTCGAGAAGTGATTGATCGAATGGCCGACCATTACGCCGAAACCGACGTAGACATTGTGGTCGCCATCGAAGCGCGTGGGTACATTTTCGGCGCGCCGCTGGCCTACAAATTAGGGGCGGGCTTCGTCCCGATCCGCAAGCCGGGCAAGCTGCCGGCTAAAATCGTCAGCGAAAGTTACACGCTGGAATACGGAACCAACACGCTGGAGGTGCACGAAGATGCTATCGAGCCGGGCCAGCGGGTGTTGGTCGTTGACGATCTGTTGGCCACCGGCGGGTCGGCCCGGGCAACCGTCAACCTGGTCGAGCGGCTGGGGGGTGAGGTGGTCGGAGTTGCCTTTATGATCGAGCTGGACTTTTTGCACGGTCGTGATAAGCTGTCGGGTTATGATATACTGTCGTTGATCCATTACGATTAGAGTTGTTCCCTTGGTGGTGGTTAAACTGTAAGTGACGGAGGGTCTGTCATTGCGAGCGAAGCGACGCAATCTCCGGCCTGCAATACGGGGATTGCTTCGTCCGTTTCACTCCCTCGCAATGACATATCACTTACTTTTCTACCACTACCGTTCCCTTTTAAGCAACGACCAGGTGACCGGCACTCGAACGTCTGCCAGAAAGGCTCTTTTGTGCCCTAAGTACTTGTCCACTTTGGAGTTTAGGAGCCGTTTTGCGCCTGATCTGCGCTCTAAAGTGCGGAGTTATTGATGGACAAGTGCTAATGATGCCAGAAATGGCGACAAAAGTGCCGGTCGCTTTATTCAGGAACAACTCTTTTAACGTGATGGCCCCTCACATATATTTGTGAGGGGCTTTTTTTAATCCTCTTCGCCAAACCACAAGGGTTGTTCCTAAATAAATTTGTGCTGAGGTGACAGTCACTTTTGACACGATTGTCAGGTCGGAATTTGAAAAATCACCCCGTTTTTTGCGCCAGTTCAAGTGACTGTCACCTGCTTTTGCTTAAAAAGGAACAACTCTACAAAAAACGTCAGCGCCGGGACAAATTCAGTCAATTTCTCGACCGGCGTACTGGCGTTCGTAGTATTCTTCGTAGTGGGCGCCGCTCTTGATTTTGCGCCACCACCATTGGTTGTCTACGTACCAGCGCACTGTTTTTTCGAGCGCTTCTTCAAAGCTGTGCCGACTGCGCCAGCCCAGCGATTGAATCTTGCGACAGTCGAGGGCGTAGCGGCGGTCGTGGCCGGGCCGGTCGGTGATGGGTTGGATGAGGCTCTCCGGCTTGCCCAGCAATTTGAGGATGAGCCGGGCCATGTCGATGTTGCGTGTCTCGACGCCTGTCCCCAGGTTGTAGATTTCGCCCGGTTGACCCTGGTGCAGCACTGCGTCGATTCCCTCGCAGTGATCGCGCACGTATTGATAGTCGCGCATTTGCGTGCCGTCGCCGTAGAGGGGCAGGGGGATGTCGTCTATGGCATTGGTGATGAAGAGGGGAACGACCTTCTCCGGGTATTGATAGGGCCCGATGTTGTTGCTGCCCCGGGTGATGGTGACGGGCACACCGAAGCTCGTGAAGTAAGCCAGGCACATCAGATCGCCGCCGGCCTTGCTGGCCGAGTAGGGGCTGCGTGTGTGCAGGCGGTCCTCTTCGCTCGAGCGACCTTCCATCACTTCCCCGTATACCTCGTCGGTGCTGATCTGGTGATACCGTTCTACCCCGAATTTTTTGGCCGCTTCCAGCAATACGTAGGTGCCGTAGACGTCGGTCTGGATGAACGTCCCCGGCTCCATCAGTGAGCGGTCTACGTGCGTGTCGGCCGCGAAGTTGACGATGGTGTCGATCTGGTGCTCCCGCATCACCTGTTCCACTGCCTCGGCGTCGCAGATGTCGCCCTGCACAAAGGTGTAGCGCGGGTCTCTGGTTACGTCCTTGAGATTATCCAGGTTGCCGGCGTAGGTTAGTTTGTCGAAGACGACGACCTGGTAGTCGGGGTGGGTTTCCAGGATGTGATGGACGAAGTTGGAACCGATGAAGCCAGCCCCACCGGTGATGAGCAGATTCTTCATAGGGCTGCGAGTCCCTCCCTTTCGCTATTTCTCTTCGATGGTGATGCTCAGGATGCGGTCGCCTGGCTGGTCGGGGGGGGCAGACTGCGGGTCGCGGGCGGTCAGAGATTCTACCACGTCCATGCCGGTGATAACCCGGCCAAAAACGGTGTGACGCCCGTTCAGGTTGGGCTGGGCCGACAGGGTGATGAAGAACTGGCTGCCGTTGGTGTCGGGGCCGCTGTTGGCCATGCCGAGCACGCCCGGCCCGTCGAAGGTCAGGTCGGGGGTCAGCTCGTCGGAGCAGCGATAGCCGGGCCAGCCAATACCGGTGGCGCTGGGATCGCCTGCCTGCACCACGAAGTCGGGGACGACCCGGTGAAAGGTTGTGTCGTCGTACCAGCCTTGCTCCGCCAGGTACACGAAGCTGTTGACGGTGACCGGGGTTCGATCGGCGAAGAGCTCGACCACGATGTCGCCCTTTTCGGTTTTGATGGTGGCCTGATATTGTTTTTCCTCTTCGATGACCGTCGGCGGCGGCGCGTCGAACTGGCGCTGTTTCATGATGATCAGCCGCACGAAGGTGTCGAGTCCCTGATAGGAGAGGCCAAATTGCTGCGATGGATAGTGAATGCCGTAGGCGACGAAGCTGGGCGTTCCCCCCAGGCCCAGGGCCGTCGCAGCGTTGTAGCCGGCCATCACTTTGTCGGTGTAGGTGCCGTCGGCCAATGCCTGATCAAAGGCTTCGGTGTCCAGGCCGAGCTCTTTGGCGTAGCCGGAGAGCACGTCGGGCATGTCTTCGACCGACAGCGACGCCCATTCCCGCTGTCGCTCAAAGAGCAGATCGTGCATTTCCCAAAAGGCTCCCTGGGCGCCGGCAGCTTCGGCGGCCTCGGCAGCGATCACGGCCTTGTCGTGAATGGAGATCAGAGGGAAATGGCGATAAACGACGCGCAATTGACCATCGTAAGCGTCTACCAGACGCTCAAGCAGGGGAGCTACCCCCGCGCAGCCCGGTCATTGGAAATCGCCATACTCCACCAGGGTCACCGCCGCGTCGTCTGGCCCCTTTGACCATTCGTCGGCGGTCACAGGGGGAATGCGCGGGTCCTCGGGAATGGGGTCTGCCACACATTCGGGGTTGGGATTGGGGGTGGGGAAGGCCGTCGTTGGCTCGGCAACGGCTTCTGTCGCTTCGGAGACAGGGGTTGGCGTTGCTGCCCTTGATGCCGTTGGCGAGGCGACCACTGCCACCTCGGTCGCCGTCGCTTCCGGCGACTCTGTTGCGGGTCCACAGGCTGCCAGCAGCAGGACAACTCCTACGGCAGCCAGCGTTACAAAGTGTCTTTTCATCACAAACCTTTCTAGCGCAGTAGCGTAATTTGTGCGCTCTTACCTCGATAGAGTGGGAAACGTATTGTACCACAAACGACCTCAGACGCAACGTAGCGCCCTCAGACAG
>JAJRXB010000074.1 GCA_024276515.1 Chloroflexota bacterium | reverse complement strand
AGGCTCTGTGACTTTATGTCTATAATGCTGACGGGAAAAAGAAAGAACTTGAGTTTTCTGAAACCTTCTTAAGGTTATACCGGCCTGCAGGAGGAAACAGGATACATATAGAAAGCAGCCTATCTCTCAACGGCTACAAAATCATTGAATATCGGCAAAAGATTTTGCAGTCCAACTACTATTACGGTTCGGTATATTATGGGTCTTCTCCAAACATTTCGTCGATAGGGTACGCTCTTTATCCAGACTATGAAAGTGCTCTTTACACAGGAGATTTTTACTATCCACCAAGATGCAGTAGTTGGACCAGCACAGACGGCGATGTAATAACAGCTCCTCCCGTAAATGAATGGTTCACCGAGAAACTTACCGTTCCTCCAGGATATCTTTCAAGATGGCTGAACGCCACCACTGACGAAACGTCAACGAGATATTCGGGAGTATCGAGTGGTAAGATTGGTATTTCCGCTTTCTCCGCTTCTGATTCCTCCATGGAATCTTATACCGATTATATCCGCGTTCGCAAATATGCCGATCCCGAGCCGCCGGTCTCTCTCCGCGATCCTACTGCAATTTTCAGCACCTATCATGAGGATCTAGAGACAACGTCTGCCGATGGTGATCATCCCCTATCCACCTATGACATTGTCCATTTCAAAGACGAATCAACCGATGATGGAAGCATAGAAAGTTGGAGTTGGGACTTTGATTACGATGGCGTAACGTGGGATGAAGATTCCACAGAGCAGCATCCTTTCCATCAATTCTCGGCATCTGGTAGCTATACCGTATGTCTTACCGTGACCGACAATGCCAATGTGAGCAGCCCACCGTACTGTCGGAGTATCAATGTCGTAGATGGCGCCTCCTTGTGGACGAATGCCATTACAGTGACGATTGCCAACAGCGGAGGTGCTGCGCTGACCGATTACCAGGTCAGGGTCAATCTGACCGGAGATCCGAAGGGCTCCGGCGCTGATATCTCGGATGGCTGGCCGGCGAGCGAAGGACTCATCCGATTCCGAGGAAGTGATGGAGGCGGTGGGACGATCAACCTCCCTTACCGGGTGGAAAAGTGGGATGGTGGGAGCAAGACAGCCGTAGTGTGGGTGAAGGTCAAAGAATTACCGGCCGACGTCCAGACTCCCATTACTTTGCACTACGGCTACACGGGGAGCAGAACGGATGTTAACGAAAGCGATGGGGAGGGGACATTTGTCTTCGTCGACGACTTCTCCGGCACGACCATAGACACAACCAAGTGGCACGAGATTGACAACGGCAATTATCTATCCCAAAACGATCAACTGATAGCTACAGGAGGGTCCGGTACCTGGAGTAGCAACGGCTTATACAGCATGGCCAACCTTGATCGCGCCGGTGGTTATGCTGTCCAATGGGACTACAAGTGGACCGGCGGGGACTATTTCATGTTTGGCTGGAAAGATGGTGGTGTTGGGGAGAGCTACACGAATCTGGTGTATGACTATTATAACGAAGATGGCTCTGTCTACATCTACGAAGATGGCAATGGCAGGGGATACGGACCGGGGTTGTGGACGTTGAATCAATGGTACAAGATAAGGATGCCGCTCAAGACAGACAGTGGCGCGTTATATCAAAGAAGCACAGATGGTGGGGAAACGTGGGAGACCTCTTATGATTCCTCCTATTCATCCGAGACCCCCCTGAAGATAGGGTTGCTGAATTACAACCAGGCTTTTGTGGTAGACAACCTGTTTGTCCGCCGATACACCGATCCCGAGCCGATCGTAGCTTGCCAGTGGACACGTCTGGGAGGCGATCATTGCGGGCGGGATTGGACGATAGAGACAAATACCACCATTGGCGGAGAGCATACCAACGTTGGGACCCTGACGGTAGCAAACGGAGTCACCTTGACTTTGCAGAGCGATACGGGTACCGGGGTGACCATCTATGCCCAGAACATCACCGTAGATGAGAGAGCCAGGATCTCGGCCGAGGGGCAGGGGTATGGAGTGAATCAGGGCCCGGGGGCGGGCGGTTGTTGTAGCGGGACAGGAGGTGGAGGAGGCTATGGTGGCTACGGTGGTTCAGGCAGTATGTCAGGTGGGTCGCCTTATGGGTCCTTTGCGGAGCCTAACGATCTGGGTTCAGGAGGAGGAGCAGGGGTATGGGGGCAAGGAGCACCGGGTGGAGGAGCCGTCAGGCTGGTTGTCAGTGGCAGTTTGACCCTGGATGGTGTTATCTCTGCCAACGGGAGCGATGATCCGGGAGGAGATAATCCTTGGGGTGGAGGTGGAGGTAGCGGGGGGAGCATTTGGATCACAGCCGACACGATAACCAGTTCAGGTACAGGAGTCATCAGGGCGAATGGAGGGTCAGGGAACTCGTATGCCAACTATGGTGGAGGAGGGTCTGGGGGTAGGATAGCAGTATACTACACCAACAACAATGGTTTTGTATTTGACGAGGATCATATTCAGAGTCGTGGTGGGTGGGGGAGTCAGTACGGTGGGGCAGGCACGATTTATCTCAAGAGTTCTGCGCCCGGCGACGATGGAACTCTGAAGATCGACAATGGTGGTCACCGTGGGGCCAACGCCGGACTGGTGGAGGGGGACTACGATCTCGAAGGGATCGAAATGACCGGCTATGGTCACCTGACCGTCATAGGTGAGGGATCCAATCTGACCCTCGCCTCCAGTGATGTTATTACGGGAGACGGTACGGCTACCCTGACCAGCTATGGTATCATCAATGCGCCAGGCGACTTCAACGTTGCCGGGGTCATGGTTGCCGTTCGAGGGGAACTGAGCGGTCCTGACAACATCACCCTCGGCACCGGTGGCGGGCTGACTCTTCACGCCAACACACCCTGGCATACTGGCACCTACACCTTCACCAGCATCGTTGTTGGCGACGGCGCCAAACTAACCCTGGTCCCCTACAATAGCGGTGTATATACCGATGACTACGGTGTCACTTTGTACGCCGACGAACTCACAGTGGAGAGCGGGGGCCACATTGGCGCTGACCACTTCGGCTATGGCAGCGACCGGGGACCCGGTCGGGGTGGCACCACCTCCGGCGACCGCACGGGGGGCGGGGCCGGCCATGGCGCTGTGGGCGGGGCCAGCAGCACCGGGATGCCGGGCGGCATCGCCTACGGCTCGCTCTACACGCCTGTTACTCTGGGCAGCGGCGGTGGCAGCGGGGTGTGGCACGGGGGCGGCGTAGGCGGCGGCGCGCTTCACCTGGTGGTAAGTGACAGCCTGCGAATGGATGGCCTGATCTCGGCCGACGGTGGCCATAGCCTCAATGAGCCCTGGACCGGCGGTGGGGGCAGCGGGGGCAGCGTTTGGATCGAGACCCATCTGCTGACCGGCACGGGTACCATCCGGGCCAACGGGGGCGTGGGCTACAACGGCGGCGGTGGCGGGGCTGGAGGTCGCGTGGCCTTGTATTTCGTCGAGGACCATTTCGTGGACCATGGCATCGTCCAGGCCCAGGGCGGCGCCGGCCATCAGCCCGGTGGAAATGCCGGGGTCTACATCGGTTCGGTCGATCCCTATTCCTCTACGGTGGTCGTCGAGCCAAGCGGCGGGTTAGTCGCCGACGGCCTGGCTTCGGCGGCCATCACCGTCACCCTGCGCAACGTCACCGGCTACCCGGTGCCGGGCAAGCCGGTGGCCCTGGAGGTGACCGGCGGTGGCCAGGCCTTCGTCAACGGCCAGCCGGCTGGCGGGCAGCCGGTTGACACCGGCACCTCGGACGTGAGCGGCACGGTGACGGCGGTCATCACCGCCACCCAGGCTGGGGCGAAGACAATAGAGGCCTGGAGCGGAGAGGTGCGCATCCTGGACACGGCCACGGTGGAGTTCGTGGCCGGCCCGCCGGACGCGGCCCTCTCCACCGTGACCGCTTCCACCCCCGACACCGTGCCCGCCGACGGGGCGACGCCGGTGACCATCACCGTCACCCTGTACGATGCCCACCTCAACCCGGTGCCGGGGGTAACGGTGACGCTGAGCGACACCGGCACGGGCACGGTGCTGGTCCAACCGGCCGGGCCGACGGGGGCCGATGGGCGCACGTGGGGTACGATCCGGGGCACGGGGCCCGGGGTGGTGACAGTGACGGCCACCGCCGGCGGCCTGCCCCTGACCGACACGGCCCGGGTGACCTTCGTGGGGGCCGACCTGCACGTAACCAAAGAGGGGCCGGCGACGGCCCTGGCCGGGCTCCCGGTCACCTACACCCTCACCATCGTCAACGAAGGTGAGTTGGCCGCGGAGGGGGTGGCGGTGACCGACACCCTGCCGGGAGAGATGACCTTCATTACCCACACTGCCCCCTTCCCCTTCACACCGGCGGGGCAGACGATGAGCTGGCAGGTGGGCAGCCTGGCGGCGGGAGCGCAGACGAGCTTCGAACTGGTGGCCACGGTGGCCCCGACGGTGCCCCACGGGGGACAAGTGCTCAACCAGGCGGTGGCGACCACCGTCTCGCCGGAGACGGATATCGCCGACAACGCGGCCACGGCGACCATCACCGTCTACCAGCCGCAGCCGGAACTGCAGGTGACGCCGGCCTACACCGAATTGGCGCTACGCCGGGGGACGACGGAGACGGTGGCCATGGCCGTGGAGAACGCCGGGACGGGGGTGGCCAGCGGGGTGGTCGTCCTGGCCCCGCCGCACCTGGGGTGGGTGACGGTGGCCCCGACCGACCTGCCGGACCTGTCGCCGGGGCAGAGCGCCACCTTCACGGCCACCCTGGCCCCGCCGGCCGGGCTGTCGGTGGGCACCTACCGCGACCTGGTGCGGGTGGAAACGGCCAGCGGCGGGGACCGGGAAGCGGCGCTCTCGGTGCGCGTGGTCGGGGTGACGCGGACGCTGGTCATCTCGGCGAACGACGCCTCCGGCCCGGTGAACGGGGCCAGCGTGCACCTGGTGCAACGCGAGGAAAGCCTGCTGGTCACAGAAGGGGTGACGACCACGGTGCACCGGGAAGCCCAGGCGCAGACGGGCGGGGACGGCGCGGCCGTCCTGGCCGGGCTGGAGGCCGGAGCCTACGACTACACCGTGGTAGCCACCGGCCACGGCGCGGCCAGCGGGGTGGTGACGGTGACGGCCGGGAGCGGGACACAGCAAGTGGCGGTGGAACTGGGCGGGCTGCCGCTGCTGGTGCCGGAGCCGCTCTACCCGGTCATCCACGTCCGCCCCGGGGAGACGGGCGTCTTCCGGGCGGCGGTGCGCAACGCCGGGTTGGGGGCGGCGACCCACGTGCAAGTGACCCCGCCGGCGGCGGTACCCTGGCTGTACGCGGGCGTGATCGGCCTGGCCGACGAACTGGGCGCGGGCCAGGTGCTGTCGGTGACCCTCTTCGCCAGCCCGCCGGCCACGCTGACCACGCCGGCCGTCTATCAGCAGTACGTGGAGGTGAGCGCCGACGACGCCGCGCCGACCCGCTTCGCCCTCACCGTGCACGTCGGCGAGCAGGAAACGGGCACGCTGCAACTGCGGCTCACCGACCCCGATGAGGTGCCGCTGGAAGGGGCGCGGGTGACACTGGTCAGCAAGCAGAGCACGCTGGTGGTCAGCCAGGGGATCACGCACACCTACTACCAGAGCTTCGTGGGGACGACCGGTGCCGGGGGGGTGGTCAGCTTCGAGGGCCTCCCGGCCGGCGAATACACCTACCACGCCCGCGACGACGGCTACGAGCCGCTCAGCGTCGACCCGGTGGTGGCACCGGGGGGGACGACCGTCCTGGACGCGGTGCTGGAACCGCAGCCTTTCACCGTCGAGTGGACGGTGGAAGAGACCGAGATCACCGACGTCTACGCCATAACGGTGCACGTCACCTTCCAGGCCGACCGGTTGCAGGTGCTGCCGCTGGACGTGGTGGCCCCCTGTGGGGGCGGGGCGGTGGCCGGTACCATCCAGGTGCGCAACCCTTCCCCGTTCCCGGTGACGAACGTGCAGGTCGAGGTCAACGTCGAGGGGGTCAGCTTCGAGGTTTCTGGCCAGGGGGCGACCATCGGCGCGGGCCAGGTGGTGGACTTCCCCTTCACCGCCCAGGTGGCCGAAGGCACCTACGCCGAGGGAAAAGTCACCGCCTCGGCGGACGAGGTGCTGGACGGCCGATCCCCGGTGCGGGTGAGTACAACCTGCACCGGCCAGGGCAGCGGGTGGGACTGGGGCTGGGGCAGCGGCGGCGTGGTCATGGGCCTGTACACGGGGCCAACCCCCGGCTTCCCCGGCCTGGGGGCGCCCGGCTACGGGGGCGAGGAGGGCGAAGGCGACGCCATCGTGCAGTTGGAACTGAGCCAGGGCATCATGCTGGAGCGGCAGGCCTTCCTGGCGGCGCTGACCCTCAGCAATCCGGCCGTGGAGATGAGCGACCTGGAGGTGCACATCACGGCCCGTGACCCGGAGGGGCAGGCAGTGCCCACCTCTTTCACCATCACCCCCACCGTGCCCACCGTACTGGGAGACCTGGTGCCGGGCGGCCCGCCGGTGAGGCAGCAGTGGACCATCGTGCCGGCCTACCTGGGTATCACCGGGCCGACGAGCTACACGTTGCAGGCCACGCTGTTCTACACGGCGGAGGGAAGTCTGCGCGTGCTGGATAGCCTGCCGGCGCTGATCGTGGTCTACCCGCAGCCGGAGGTGCACGTTTCGTACTTCCTGCCCCGCTACGTGCGTGCCGGGGAGCCCTTCCTGCTGGGGGTGAGGGCCGAGAATCGCGGGGCGGGCCCGGCGCGGAACCTGCGCCTCGACAGCGCCCAACCGGTGATCATCGACCAGGCGGAAGAGCCGGTCAGTTTCCACGTCCAGGGCACCTTCGAGAACGGCGCGGTGCAGGCCGGGGACATGTTGCTGAACTTCGGCGACGTGGCCGCCGGGCAGGTCGTCACCGGCGGTTGGGTGATGGAGACCTCGCACCACGGACAGTTTACCGAATTGGCGGTCAGTTGCCGGCACCTGGACTATATGGGCATGTCGCTTTCTAACCTGGTCTACTGTGAAGGCGGGGAGAACGTCTTCGACAACAGCCTGCAATACCTGAACGGAAATGCGTGCCCCATCGTGTCCGCCTCGAACAAGCAAGGCTTCGCCGGGGGACCGATCAACACCCACAGCGGTAACTACAATTACACCGCCACGGACCTGTCCATCCCCACGGCCGGCGACCCGCTGCGGCTGGAACGGAGTTACAACAGCACGATGGTGCTGAGCGATACGGACACCCTGGGGCCGGGCTGGACCCACCGCTACGCCGTACGGCTGGAGTTCCCCGTGCCCTCCGATCGGCCCTTCTTCACGGCGCTGACCGGTGACACCCTGTTGGACGGCTCGACGGTCTACTACCGGCCCACCGTGGTGGCGCGGCTGCCCGGGGGGAGCCGGTGGCGCTTCGCCCAGAACGACGACGGCCGCTACAGCACCTATCCCGGCAGCCAGGCGACGTTGGCCCGGCAGGAGGTGGGCGGGGTGATCACCTACACCCTCACCGCCGCCGACCGGACGGCCTACGTCTTCGACGGGGAGGGCCGGCTGCGGCTCGTGCGCGACCGGCACGGGAACGAGACGCGGTTGAGCTACACCGCCGGCCGGCTGGCGCGGGTGGCGGGTCCGGCGGGGCAGCGCTACCTGGACCTGGCCTATGACGGCGCGGGGCGGCTGGCCGAGGTGCGGGACCCCATCGGGCGGCGGGTGGGCTACGGCTACGACGCGGCCGGCGACCTGGTGGTGGTCACCGACACGCGCGGGCTGGCCTGGACGTATACGTACACTGGCAGCCACCTGCTGCACGAGGTGTACGATCCGGCGGGGAACCTGGTGGAGCGCACCGATTATGACCAGGACGGACGGGCGGTGGCCCAGCAAGACGGGGCCGGGATACCGCTGACGCTTTCGTATGGCGAAAACGAGACGACCCTCGTCGAAGCGGGGCAGGAGCGGGTGCATCGCTACGACCTCTTCGGGGCGCTGGTGGGGGAGGTGGACGCGGCCGGGCACGAGCAGGACTTCGCCCTGAACGCCGACTTCCAGCGCACCTCGACCACCGACGCCCTGGGGCGCACCACGCAGATGGAGTGGAGCGCCTGCTGCGGTATGCTCTCGGCCATCACCGACACGTTGGGCCACGTGACGCGCATGACCTACGACGACCACAGCAACCTGACCTCGCGCACCGACGCCCTGGGGCGGACGACGAGCTACGAGTACGACGCGCACAACAACCTGGTGCGCACCACCGATCCGCTGTCGGGTACGACCACGTACACCTACGACGAGCGCGGCCAGGTGCTGTCGGTGACCGACGCCCTGGGGCGTACCACGTATTATGGCTACGACGGGTTCGGGCAGCGGGTGGCCATCACCGACACCCTGGGCCACGTGACGAGATTCGGCTACGACGGGGTGGGGCGGCTGATCACCACCACCGACCCGCTGGGCCGGGTGACGGTCGACGAGTACGACGACGGGGACAACCTGGTGCGGGTGACGGAGAACTATCTGCCCGGCCAGCCACAGAACTGGCAGGACGAGTACAACCTGGTGACGGAGTACGAATACGACGCGGCCGGCAACCGCATCCGGGTCACGGATCACGCATCACGCATCACGCTTTACGAGTACGACGCGGCCGGGCGGCTGGTGCGCACCGTCGAGAACTACGTGGACGGGGTGTACGACCCGGCGCGGCCCGACGAGGACGCGAGCACCGCCTACGGCTACGACCTGGCCGGCAACCAGGTCACGGTGACTGACGCCCTGGGGCGGGTGACGCGAACGGAGTACGACGAGTTGAACCGGGTGGTGCGGGTCATCGCCAACTACGTGGACGGGGTGTACGACCCGGCGCGGCCCGACGAGGACGTGGCCACGGGCTACGAGTACGACGCGGTGGGCAACCGGGTGGAGGTGACGAGTAACGAGGGACGGGTAACGAGGAACGAGTACGATGAGCTGAACCGGGTGATGCGGGTCATCGCCAACTACGTGGACGGGGTGTACGACCCGGCGCGGCCGGACGAGGACGTGGCCACGGGCTACGAGTACGACGCGGTGGGCAACCGGGTGACGGTCACCGATGCCCTGGGGCGGATGACGCGGACGGAGTACGACGAGTTGAACCGGGTGGTGCGCACCATTGCCAACTATGTGGACGGAGTGTACGACCCGGCGCGGCCGGACGAGGACGTGAGCACCACCTACGGCTACGACGCCGCTGGCAACCGGGTGCAGGTCACGGATCCCGGATCGCGCATCACGGGCTACGAGTACGACGCCCTGAACCGGGTGATCGGGGTGACCAACGCCCTGTCGGGCACCACCGGGTACGAGTACGACGCGGGCGGCAACCGCACGGCGGTGGTAGACGCTAACGGGCAGCGCACGGAGTACGAGTACGACGGCCTGGGGCGGCTGAGGCGAGTGACCGACGCCCTGGGCGGGGTCACGGTGTACGAATACGACGTGGCCGGCAATCGGGTAGAGGTAACGAGTAGTGAGGGACAGGTAACGAGGTACGAGTACGACGGGTTGAACCGGCTGGT
>JAJRXB010000073.1 GCA_024276515.1 Chloroflexota bacterium | reverse complement strand
GGACTTTCAAAAGTTTTTCCCGTAGGCCCTTCTTCCGCACGCTGCCGGGCACGGTCGGAGACCGGCCCAAGCGCCGAGGGACTTTCAAAAGTTTTTCCCGTAGGCCCCTCTCCGCACGCTGCCGGGCACGGTCGGAGACCGGCCCAAGCGCCGAGGGACATGGCTGAGCAGTTATATCCCACGTCCCCATCCCATCACCCGGCGAATAGACCTTCCACAAATGTTTCGGCGTCAAACTCTGCCAGGTCCTCTATTCCCTCGCCGGTGCCCACAAAACGGACGGGAACCCCCAACTCACGAGCAATGGCAAAAACGACGCCCCCCTTGGCCGTACCATCCAGCTTGGCCAACACGACGCCTGTTACGTCAACGCTCTTCTTAAAATGCCGGGCCTGGCTGATGGCGTTTTGACCGGTGGTGGCGTCGAGCACCAGCAGAGTCTCGTGCGGGGCTTCGTGGACCTGCTTGGCGGCAATGCTCCGAATCTTTTCCAGCTCTTTCATCAGATTATATTTGGTGTGCAGGCGGCCGGCTGTGTCTACGATGACCATCGTCGCACCCCGCGCCTGGCTGCTTTTGATGGCGTCGAAGACGACCGCCCCGGGGTCCGCCCCAGGCTGGTGAGCGATGACCGTCACGCCGGCCCGCTCTCCCCACACCTTGAGCTGGTCAATTGCTGCGGCGCGGAAGGTGTCGGTGGCGGCCAACACCACGTTTTGACCCTGCCGCCGGTAATAGTGGGCCAGCTTGGCGATGGTCGTCGTCTTGCCCGAGCCATTCACACCGACCACAAGCACCACCGTCAACAGACGCTTCCGGTCAAGGGAGGGCGGCCGGCTGCCATCGGCAGCGAGCAGCGACAACATCTCCTCTTTGAGAACTCGCTGGGCGTCGCTGGCCTTGACAATGCCTTCGCGGGCCACCCGATCCTTCACCCTCTCTACCAGTGACAGGGTGGTATCCACCCCCACGTCGGCCTGGATGAGCAAGGCTTCCAGGTCGTCCCACAGATCGTCGTTGATGTCGCTGGCCCCAAAGAGGCCCGTGATTTGTCCGAAAAAAGAGCCTCGCGTTCGCGCCAGGCTGTCCCGCAGTTGCTTGCTTTTGAACACGGTCAGGTCTCCAATAATTCAATGTCCCACAACCAGATTATACCTGAAGGCTTGTCACCTGACAAAAGAGAAGGCAGCGGATAAAAACAGATAAGCGGATCACTTCGCTGCCAGCCCCCCTGGGTCTGCCCTCGGCACTGGGCTGGGCTCCGCCCCTACGACGAATCGGCCCTGTCCGTTGCTCAAACTTACCTCCGCTCGGCAGGGGTCTGTGCTCTCCGCTCGGCAGGGGTCTGTGCTCTCCGCTCGGCAGGGGTCTGTGCTCTCCGCTCGGCAGGGGTCTGTGCTCTCCGCTCGGCAGGGGTCTGTGACCCCTGACCCCTGACCAGGCGAGATTCCACCCTCCCCCAGCCCCTCCCTGCCAGGGAGGGGTGAACGCTTTGCTCGAACTTACCCTGAAATCCAGGGTTGTGATATAATAATCGTACCGGACGAGGCCTCACATTCTCTAACGCAATTCTGTTGCTTCTCTTACGTTAGTTTAACACAGATGGGGTAACATAGAGTAATGCGATGACGTTTTAGTCTCTCGGCCAGAGATCGGCGACCCTGCCGAGAAATGGAATGGAATGATAAGGAACGAGTTTAGAGGTAACTGACCTATGATGCGATTTGACCGATTCACCGAACGCGCGCAAGACGCCGCGATGCGTGCTTACGAAATATTGCAACGCTATCAACATAGCCAGGCCGACACCGAACACCTCCTTTTGGCCTTGCTGGAACAAACCGATGGTATCATCCCGCAGATCCTTGAATCACTGGGAGTAGACCCCAACCTGGTGCACGAACGAATCGAGAGCGTGCTCCAGGCCAGCCCCAAAGTGCGCATGCCCGATATGGGACCGATGGCCGTGGGCCAGGTCTACATCACACCCCGGCTCAAGCGCGTGCTCGATCTCTCCAACGAAGAGGCCAACCGCCTGAACGACGAATACATCTCCACCGAACACATCTTTTTGGCCATTTGCAGCGAGCGAGGCACGCCCACCGCCCGCATTTTGCAGGAGGTGGGCGTCACCCGCGAGCGCGTGCTGGCCGCCATCAAAGAGATTCGTGGCGGGCAGCGAGTCACCAGCCCGCAGGCGGAGAGCCGCTATCGCACCCTGGAGAAATACAGCCGCGACCTCACCCAGTTGGCCCGCGAGGGCAAGCTCGACCCGGTCATCGGGCGCGACGACGAGATTCTGCGCGTCATCCAGGTGCTCAGCCGGCGCACCAAAAACAACCCGGTGCTCATCGGCGAGGCGGGCGTGGGCAAAACGGCCATCGTCGAGGGACTGGCTCAAAAGATCGCCGACGACGACGTGCCCGAAATCCTGATGGGCAAGCGGGTCGTCAGCCTGGACCTGGGAGCGATGATCGCCGGCACCCGCTTTCGCGGCGAATTCGAGGAACGACTCAAAACGGCCATCGAAGAGATTCAGCGCGCCCAGGGCGAGATCATCCTCTTCATCGACGAACTGCACACCGTCGTCGGGGCCGGCGCCGCCCAGGGCGCTGTGGACGCCAGCAATATGATGAAACCGGCCCTGGCCCGAGGCGAGTTGCAATGCGTCGGCGCTACCACCCTGGACGAGTACCGGCAATACATCGAACGCGACTCGGCGTTGGAGCGACGCTTCGCCCCCGTCTTTGTGGATGAGCCAACCGTAGAGGAGACCATCGAAATGCTGCGGGGCCTGCGCGACCGCTACGAAGCGCACCACAACGTCAAGTTCACCGACGAGGCGCTGGAAGCGGCCGCCCGGCTGAGCCATCGTTACGTCACCGACCGTCACCTGCCCGACAAGGCCATCGACGTAATTGACGAAGCAGCCAGCAAACTGCGTGTGGCCATCTACTCTATGCCGGAGGAGTTGAAGGAGAAGAGAAAGCGGTTGACTCAACTCCAAACCGAAGAGGAAGCGGCCTGGCAGCAGCGGGATTACGAGCGAGCCGCCCAGATGAAGGCCGAAAGACTGCGCCTGGAAGCAGAATTCCAGGCAGAGCGCGACGCCTGGCGACGGGAGAAGAACCTGGACGAGGTAGTGGAGGTGAGCGACATCGCCGAGGTGGTCGCCAGTTGGACCGGCATCCCCATCCGCGACATGTTGCAAACCGAAGCCGAGAAGCTGCTGAAGATGGAGGAAAAACTCCACGAGCGCATCATCGGCCAGGACGAGGCCATCAGCGCCGTCGCCGACGCCATCCGCCGCGCCCGCTCCGGCCTCAAGGACCCCAAACGCCCGACCGGCAGTTTCCTCTTCCTCGGCTCCAGTGGCGTGGGCAAAACGGAGATGGCCAAAGCGCTGGCCTGGTTCCTCTTCGACGACGAGGAGGCGCTGCTGCGCGTGGACATGAGCGAATATCGCGAGAGTCACACCGTCAGCCGGCTCTTCGGCGCGCCGCCCGGCTACGTGGGCTACGACGAAGGGGGTCAACTCACCGAAGCCGTCCGTCGCCGCCCGTACCAGGTCATCCTCTTCGACGAAATCGAAAAGGCCCACCCCGACGTGTGGAACGCGCTGCTGCAAATTCTGGAAGATGGCCGCCTGACCGACGGCCAGGGCCACATCGTGGACTTCCGCAACACGGTCATCATCATGACCAGCAACGTCGGCACGCGATTCGGGGCCAAAGGAGGCACCATTGGCTTCCGCCGCGACGGCGACGAAGGCACCTTCGACGACCGCTCGCTCCGCACCGACATCCAGGACACGCTCAAGCGCACCTTCCGCCCTGAGTTTCTCAACCGCATCGACGAAATCGTCATCTTCCACACTCTGACCAAAGAGCAGGTCAGCCAAATTGTGGACCTGCAGATGAAGGAAATCGCCGGCCGGCTGGCCGAACACGGCATCGCCATCGAGCTGACCGACGCTGCCCGCGACTGGCTGGCCAACGAGGGCTACGATCCGCAGTTCGGCGCGCGCCCACTGCGCCGCACGTTGCAAAAGCGGGTGGAGAGTCCACTCTCGGTCAAGCTGCTGCGCGGCGAGTTCCAGGCGGGCGACGCCGTAATCGTGGATGTGGACGAGGAGGGGCTGGTCTTCCGCCGCAAAGAATCACCCCTGACGATGGAAGTGACTCTGCCCCAGGAAGCGGAGGAGTCGGTGGCCGGTGGTCGGTAGCCGGGCAGGCTCTAATCGAAGTTTGTCAATTTGAATCTTTTGTGCTAGGATAAGTCCGGACCCTGCTGTGTACGTGATGCACCATGCGTTTTGAGCCAACACCCGTTTTCCGGGGGCCGAGTTCGTGGAGGGGATGCGGTAGCCTGCAACAGGGCAAGGCAAAACCAGCCAGATAGGTCCCCACCTGCACAAGCAGGTTCAAAAATGCTGGTCAATGCACACGGCACGGCGGGGATTTTTTGGACACAAAAAACCGTCAGTCCAAACGGGCTGACGGTTTTGCGTTACTTCAACACCCCTCAATAACATCCCTCAATCGTCTCTTCGACCAGCATATCAACCACCGCCTTGAGATCGCCCGTCTTCCGATACACACGCAGTTGCCGGTCGGCGCTGGCCCCTTCGTCGAGAATGGTGCGGATATACTCAACCTCCTGGCGCGTGCCCAGTTCATCCACCACGTCGTCCACCAGCTCCAACAGTTCGTTCATCAGAAATCGAAGGGGGACTTCTTGCTCGACGCCGAAGTCAATCAGCTTGCCATCGATCCCATCACGGATGGCACGCCATTTGTTCTCGGCGATGAGTTCTGGGCGGTAGAGTCGCCAGGTCTGGTTAACCCGGCGCAACTGCACCAGCTTGGCGACCAACGCCTGAAAGAGAGCCGCAATGGCGATAGTTTCGTCTACTTTGGTGCAACAGTCGCAGATGCGGAATTCCAACGTGGGGAATTTTGAGTGCGGGCGCACGTCCCACCAAATTTTCGTAGCATCCTCTATACATCGCGTCTTGACGAGAGTTTGCAAGTAGCGATTGTAGTCTGCGTAAGAGCTAAAATAACCCGGGATGCCTGTGCGGGGGAGGTCTTCAAAGATCACGCTGCGGTAGCTTTTGAGATGCGTATCCCGTCCCTGCCAGAAGGGGGAACTGGTAGACAGCGCCAGAATGTGCGGCAGAAAGTAGCGCACCTGGTTCATAATGTCAATCCGCAACTCAGGGTCTTCGATGCCGATGTGAACGTGCATGCCAAAGATAAGCAACCGTCGGGCCACGTCGCCCATATCTTTGGCCAGACCGTAATAACGGTCCCGGGCGGTGATCTCTTGCTCAAGCCATCGGGAGAAGGGATGAGTGCCGGCAGCCACAATCCTGCGACCGTGGGATTGGGCTATTTCGTTCACCATCCGCCGCAGCCGAATCACTTCCTGGCGCACCTCTTTGATGTTACGACAGACCTGACTGCCCACTTCGATCTGCGACTGCATAAATTCGGGCCTGACCTGGTCACGCAACACCACCTTGCCGTATTCCAAAAATTCTTGAATATAAGAGGTCAACTCCCTGGTGTCCGGGTCGATGATCTGATATTCTTCTTCAATCCCTATCGTGTACAGTTGGTCCATAGCTCTCCCCCCGCGTGTTGTGAGTTCTCTCGGAAAGTCCGCCGGCGAGAGCGTTGAAGCCCGGCTTCGCCCCTCGTCGCGCCGGCGGATTCCCCCTCGGCCCTGTGCGGGCTGATTTTACAATCACCACCCCCTATTGTCAATCCTCCGCATTCACTCCTCGATTCGCCAGAGTCCAACATTTGTTCGCACGTGTTACCCAGCCCACAAGAAGACGCTGCTGACAGACTGGATGCGCTGCTCCGCCAATTGCAGTAAAAAGACTGAGGGCCTCCGCTTTGGGAGGCCCTCAGCCACTATATGTTGTGGCGTCTATGCAAAAATACCACTAAATACAGGCGCCCCAGGAGGGACTCGAACCCCCAACCTACTGATTCGAAGTCAGGCGCTCTATCCATTGAGCTACTGGGGCTTCTAAAGTTGATCTGGCAGCCAACTTAAGGCCGGCGCTGGCGAGTTGGTTGTCCTCGACACGCCTCATTTGCGGGGCAATGATACCCGAAAATAGAGGCTTTGTCAAACATCCCAGACTCTAACCGACGCTGCTCAGAGCGTATATCACCAGCCGTAACAAGCTGTGGGTGAGAGCAAAGATGAAGAACGCCGCCAGGATCGATTGTCCCCGTTTGACGCCTACGTAAATGTAAACCCCGCCGAGGGCGACCACTGCCAGCAAAAGTGGCAGGATAAAGCGGCTGAACGTCCCGGTGACGCCAGGCGTTACCGCCATCATCGCCCCAACTTGCAAAGCAACCGCCACAGCAAAGCTCATCCACTAGCGTAGCGTCCCCAGGTTTTCCTCGTGGGTGGCGAAATAGAAGGCCAGGATCCACATCGTGGGCAACAGGCTCCAGGCAATTATCAACGGCATAAAAGCAATCACCAGCGTCAGCGACATGGCACTGCCAACGATGGTATTCGCCACGTCCCAGAGTGTGATGACGTTAAGTGCCTGGATGGCCTGGTCGGTGGTGCTGGCGTAGAGCACGCGGTATCGATTGAAGCCGCTGGAGTCAATCCAAACCAGGTGCAACTCACCCAGCGCATCGGCCAGCAAAACCGGTTTGAGCGAGGCATCTCGGCTGGCAGTGACCACCTGGTGTCCGGCAAATTGCCCCTGGCGAAAGAGCGCAAGGACGATTTGAGAGCTTTGACCGACGCTGGAGACTTGCCCGTTCATAGCCACAAAAGTCGTCGAGCGTTGGCCGTCCAGGGCAAAGGGGTTTTGGATGAACTCGACTCCCCGCAACTTCAGCGACGATTGAACTGCGGCAGAGGGATTGCCCAGGGGAAAGGTCACGTAATCCGTCCAGCTAGCACCATCCCGTCGGTCTGTGATGGACCAGAAGATGTAGCCATATTCGTCGTCCAACGCCAGGTCCAACCCATCGAAGGATTGTCCTACCCGGAGAAACACCGAGGCCATCTGGATTGGACGGCTGAGGATGCGTCGTTCCGGATCGAAGATGGCGTAATGGATCGACTGGTTGAAGCTGGTCTCGGCCTCGATCCAGGCTATGTGAATCTTGCCCTGCTGGTCAAACTGAACGTTAGGCGTCGCCCCCCCTGGCACCAGCAGGGTGGTGGGGTGGACCAGCTCCCCCGCTTCATCGAGGGTTGTGTGGAAGATCCCGGCAGTGCCGCTCCAAAATATCTCCACCTCTCCCTCCGACCGGTGGACCAGTCGCGCCAACTCTACCTCGTCGCCGGGAAGTGATACGACGACCGGGTCAATTTGCGGTCGCCCGGTTATGTCCAAACGGACGTACTTCAACACGGCTTGCTCTTCCCCGTCAATCCAGGTCAGGTGCAACACGTTCCCCAGCCCGGTCGCCAACTGAGGGCTACGGGGGTAGAACGTGGGGACGGCGATGAAGGTGTCTGCCACAACCTCGGCTGCTCGATTCAAACGGGCATAGTGCAGTTGCCGGGCGAGGTCCACCCAAACCAGGTAGGTGCTGTGAGTGGTCGCCTCAGCGCCGGAGGTCTCATTCAGCGACGTTTCTCCCACGGGCAACCCTTTGCTCCACTCACTCGACGCCCGCGGAGCATAAGGCGGCGACGCCGAGTATCCCCACCACGTAAGGCCAACAAAGGCAAGGGCCAGCAACAGCCCAATCGTGCGGTAGGGCAGACGGCGCAACACGTTCCACAAACGGGATGTGGCGTCGGCCAATCCAGACTGTACGTTGTCGGTGATGCCTGTCATAGATGATGCCTCCATTCTATGCTTGAGCTCTCCCGGAAAGTATGCCAAACGAGGGTGACGCTTCGGCATCTAGGGATGCCTTGCTCCTCGCCACACTGGTGGAGTGAGCATCCCCAGATGCGAAGGCGCTTTCCGAGAGACCTCTACCTCAGGCGGTCTCCCTCTTGCGTGTTGGCGGCGAGAGGAGGCAAAACCCTCACCCACCCCCGTGCACCCCCTCCCTCTCCCAATTTGGGAGAGGGAGGGGGTTGGGGGGAGGGAGAGGGCAAGCCCTCGCGCTCCCAAACATCATCAACGCTTGACGGGGAGACTACCCTACCTCAGGGGGCTGGCTCAATGTCGGATGTACAAGTAGTCAAAGGAAAAGGCCTGGCGCACGTAGGTTGCCACGTAGAAGGCCAACTGAAGGACGCCATGAGTGACGGAAAAGACGAGGAACGCCGGCAAGAGCAGCCGGGCTTCGGCCCGGTGCAAATACAAAAACATCACGCCCATTGCCACTCCCGCCAAAACTACCGGCAGGGCCCATCGAATGAGAAGCGCGGTGGTTTGAGGCGACAGTCCCTCCCAGGTTACGTTGGACATCCCCGGCGCGATCAGGCCGGTCGCCAGGATTTGCAACAAGATAGCGACGGTCAATGCCCATCGCGCCGAACGCTCGCTCAACTCCACTCGATAGGTGATGAGCGAGTAGATCACCAGGAAGGTCAACGGGGCCAAGGCCCGCAGAAACCAGAGCGGGATGAAAAGGATGACGAGCGACAGGTTGATGAGGGTATCAAGCGTTGTATCCACCAGGCTTCGGACGTTGGGCCTCTTAAAAGCATCCCTGACCGATGGCGAGGTGCTGGCATACATAACCCGGTAACGGGCGAAGCCGGCTGTGTCGAGCCAGGCCATGTGCAGGTTGCGCTGGTCGTCCCTCAGCACGACGGGGCGCAGAGAAGCGGACTTGCTCAAATTAACAATCTGCATCTCCCGAAACTTGCCGCCACTGAAGTGGGCTTCGGCCACTTGCTGCCCACGAATCAGGTGCGAAGTTACCTCGACCGTCCAGGCTGCAACCAGCTCCGACGCCTGTCCCTCGGCCGTTGACGAGGCAGTGATAAAGTTCACGCCCGGAAGACGAATCTCGTCCACGTAGTAGGCCGCCGGGTCGTCGAGGGGGAACGTCGAAAAGTAAAGTTGTCCCCGTTCCTCCCCTTCCACCGACCAGAAGACGTAGCCATTTGAAGTGTCCAGGCCCAGGTAGGGACCGGTCGCCCGCTGGCGTATGTGACGGAAGATCAGCCCCACCTGCTGCCCCTCCTCCATCTGACCGGTGGCTGAGTCGTAGGTGGCATAGTAAACTTTGAATCGCGCCGACGAGGGGGCGGTCTCCCTGATCCAGACGAGCCGAATGCGGCCCCGACTGTCGGGTTGGGCAACCACTTTGGAACCGCCCGTCGTCAGAAGCACGCTATCGCCCACAGCGCCCGTCGAATCGAACACCAAATGGTAAATGCCGGCCTTCCCCGCCCAGAAAACGTCGAATTTTCCTTGCGGGTTGCGGACGATGGCGTAGCTTTCAACGTCTTCCTGGTCGGGGGTCAGCGGTATGGGTTGCGAGCGAAGCCGTCCCGACGGGTCGAGCAGGGCGAAATAGAGTCGGTAATGCCCTCCCTCGCCGTCGAGCCACGTCAGGTAGAGATTCCCAGACGAGTCTGTGCGTAGTTGCGCCTGCACAGGCCACCTGGTGGGCAGGTCGAGCGCACGATTCTGAACCGATTGTCCACGGTTGTCCAGTTCGGCCAGATGCAACTGCCGCGCGGTGTCGGTCCAGGCCAGGAAAATATGACCTGTGACGTTGACCACGGCAGCAACCGGGTTTTTGACCGAGGCTACGCCCAGGGGGATTCCCTTGCTCCAATCGGGCGAGGCATTGGGTGTGAGCTGAGGGGACGTTGTATAGGCTCTGCCCACCAGCCAGGCCAAAGCGACTACGATCAATGAGATAATCGCCTTACGGCCCCACGAAGACAACATACTTCCTCCAGCGCCGGGCTTTGAGCACAATAATAGGCGGGCAACAAACACCCGCCTATCTGATCACTGGCATCGGTCACTGACTTCTGACTTTCGACCTCCG
Organism: Chloroflexota bacterium; assembly: GCA_024276515.1. Lineage (GTDB taxonomy): Bacteria > Chloroflexota > Anaerolineae > 4572-78 > NAK82 > JAJRXB01. The sequence goes on along the minus strand of JAJRXB010000073.1, from coordinate 15,109 downwards.
CGCTAGGTGGTGCCCCGCATCATCGGGTCGAGGGCATCGCGCAGCCCATCCCCCAGGAAGTTAAAGGCCATCATCGTGATGGTGATAGCCAGACCGGGGAAGATGGTGAGGTGCGGCGTGGCGCGCAAGCCACGCCAGCCTTCGTTGACCATAATGCCCCAGCTTGGGAAGGGGGGTGGCACACCCAGGCCGATGAAACTCAACACGGCCTCGGTGAGGATCAAGCCTGGAATGCTCAGGGTCAGGGCTACGATGGCCGGCCCCAGGCTGTTGGGCAGCAGGTGACGGAAGATGATGGACAGCGGGCGGGTGCCGACCATTCGGGCCGCTTCGATGAATTCCTTTTCGCGCAGCGAAAGGAACTGGCCGCGAATCAGGCGTGCCATACCCATCCAGCCGACCACGCCGATGGCAATAAAGATGTTGATCATACCCTGAACGGCGTTCTCCGAGGGCAAGACCACCATAATCAGAATGACGAAGAGCAGCGTGGGGAAGCCATACATCACGTCCACGAAGCGCATCATATAGTTGTCTATCCGTCCCCCAAAATAACCGGATATGGCTCCGTAAACGGTCCCGATGATCAACGCCGTGAGAGAGCCGACGATGCCCACGGTGAGGGAGATGCGAGTCCCCCAGATAACCCGGCTGAATACGTCCCGTCCCAGACGGTCGGTGCCCATCAGGTGGGGGAAGTTGCCGTATTTTTCGATGTCCTGGATACACCCTTCTTGTCGCGAGGGGGGCAGCAGCGACGGGCCCATCCGGTTGCATCGGGTATCGCCCCGGTTGAATGGGTAGGGCGTGAGCAGCGGCTTCACGTCTAGGTCGGCCCCGAGCGCGTTGGGAATCGCTACGATCAGGGCAGTGTCGGCGAAGAGAGCGCAGATGACGAGGATAGCACTGAAGATCATACCCGCCACAGCCGCCCGGTTTCTTAACAGCCGTTGCCAGGCGTCTCCCCAGAGGCCAACGCCCTTGCGTGCCTCCTCCAGTTCAATGACGGCTGGCGCGGCGCTGGATCGTACTGTCATATCACATCACTCCGTGTCATCATTTGCTAATCATATGGGTGTGTTTCGTCTCGGTTGGAGTGCGGAATTTATTCCGTTTTTTGGCCGTTGGCAGAATAAATTCTGCACTCCAGCTTGTCACCTCAGCCCACTTGAAACACGCCTCAATCATATCGAATGCGTGGATCAATGAAAGCGTAGGTGATGTCTACCGCCAGGTTAAACATCACCAACGCCCCGGCGTAGATCAGAATAGTACCCATAATCAGGGTGTAGTCCCGGTCGCCGATGCTGGTGACAAAGAACTTGCCAATGCCGGGGATGGAGAAGACCCACTCGACCAGGAACGAGCCGGTGAGCCAGGCGGCCGTCAGGGGTCCCAGGACGGTCACGACCGGGATCATCGAATTCTTCAGTGCATGGCGCACGACGACCGCTCGCTCGTGCAGCCCCTTGGCCCGGGCCGTCCGTATGTAGTCCTGGCGGATGGTCTCTAACATGCTGGCGCGCGTCAGGCGGGCGATAAAGGCCGTGCCACCGGTGCCGAGGGTGACGGCCGGCATAATCACCTGCTTCCAGCTCTCACCCCAACCATAAACGGGCAACCAACCCAGCCAGATGGCGAAGACGAAGATAAGTATAATGCCCAAAACGAAGTTGGGGATTGACACACCCAGCAAAGAGATAAACATTGCCAGGTAGTCTATCCACGTATTCTGCTTCAGGGCCGAGAAAAGTCCCAGCGGTATGCCAACAGCGATGGCGATTAACAGCGACACGGCTCCCACCTGGGCAGAAACCATCACCGGGGCAGTGCTGAGGGTACGGCGCAGTGCTTCCAGTCGTTCACTGCCATAAATCTTCACTTTGCCGTAAATTTCCCCCTTCTTGACCAGAATCACCTCGGTGCTCATAAACCCCGGCTCTTCCAGGAAGGTGATGCCTTGCGCTTCACTGCCCAGGTCTCGGCGAAGCCGCTCCATCACTATCTTGGCCACCTGATTCTCGCCAAACAGGATGGAGTTTACGCTTCGGCCCGGCTTCCGCAGCGACGGCCCGAAATCGAAGTGAAAGATGAGCCGTTCCATGTAGTTGAGATATTGCTGCCAAACCGGCTTATCCAGGCCATACTTGGCCTCCATGTTCGCCTGGATTTCGGGGGGCACGGGCCGGCCCTCGGAGCCGGCCGTGAACGGTCCGCCCGGCACCAGTTGCATAAAGCCAAAGGTGACGATGGTCACCAAAATCAAAACCGGTATTCCCCACAACAAACGATTGATGATGAATCTGTGCATTCCATTTCTCCACGTAAAATGCGATGCGTAAAACGTAATGCGTAATGCGTAAAACGTGATCAGGTCGCCACGTCGTCCGTCGTCCTCACATTTTACGTCTCACGCTTTACGCCTTACGTTTCACATTTGTCGAACGCTTTTGAGGCCGTGCCACCTCGCCCTTGAGGTGGCACGGCCCTTTGTCAACAGGGGAAGTTTATCCTCCCACCAGTCCAAGACCCTTTACGGGTTGTTGCACTGATCCAGGGTCTCCAGGTAGACACCCCACTCCATGTTGACGACGTTGACGTTGATGCCCAGGTTCTCCTCCCACTGGGACTCCACCGACTCGATCACGTCCTCGTTGCCCCGGTTGAACCAGAGCTGGATGGTGATGTCGCCGGGATCCTCGATGCCCGCATCCTCCATGTACTTCTGGAGATGCTCTTGAGCAGCGTCGAGGTCGAAGCCGTAGCCCACGTTACCATCCTGATAGCCGTAGATCTCGGGCGGGATGACGCCGTAGGCATCGATGCGCCAGGGCATGTTGAGCACGTCGTCCAGGATGGCCCGCTTGTCGATGGACATGGCCAGAGCCTTGCGGAAGTGCACGTTGTCGGTTGGCGGCAGCAAGGTGTTGAGGCCCAGGTAGTAAACGCCGGGGCGCGGCAGGCGGGTGAACTCCTGGCTGAGGACCGGGTCCTCCAGGATGCGCGGCAGTTCTTCGCTGGGATAGCCGCTCACATCCAGCTCGTCGTTCTCGTAGGCGGCCAGGGCGGTGGCATCTTCGACGATGATGGGATACTCGATGGTCTTGATGCTGGCCTGAGCGCCACGCGGGTGATCGGGGTTGGCCTCGATGGTCACGTGGTCATCGTGCACCCACTCTTTGAGCAGGTAGGGGCCGTTGCCCACGAAGTTGGTCTGGAACCAGAGATCGCCACCGGCCTCGATGACATCCAGGCGGGCGGGGAAGGTGGTGAAGAAGGCGAGGATGCTGTCGAAGAACGCCTGCGGGCCGGTGAGGGTGATCTCCAGGGTGTAGTCGTCCAACGCCTTCAGGCCGAGGACGTTGGGATCGGTGGCCTCGCCGGTGTTGAACTCCTGAGCGCCTTCGATGTAGTACATCACGTAGGCATACTCAGCCGCAGTGGCCGGGTCCAGCAGGCGGGTGATGCCATCCACGTAGTGCTGGGCTGTGACCGGCTCACCGTCGGACCACTTGGCCTCCGGATCCAGTTGCACGGTGTAGACAGTGCCATCTTCGGAAACGGTGTAATCGATGGCGCCGACCGGCTCGATGGTGCCGTCTTCGGCGTAGCCATACATCGTCTCCATCAACTGCTCGATGACCAGGTGCGAGGTGGTGTCGGTCGCCAGCTGCGGATCCAGGGTGGGCGGATCGGTGGCGATGCGATAGCGGAGGGTGTCGGTGCCATCCTCCCAGCTCCACTTCCAAAGGATGGGTGCGCCGAAGGGCGGGAAGCTGGCGTTGAGGCCGGTCTTGACCAGGGCGGTGCGGTCGTAGTGGAAGATGGGGATCACGGCCACAGCATCGTTCAAGAGAATGCGCTCGGCCTCTTGCCACAGCTTTTCGCGGGCGGTCTGGTCAGAGGTGACCAACGCCTCGTCTACCAGACTGCGGAATTGATCGTTGTCCCAGAAGGTGTACTGGAAGGGGGAATCGGGGTGGAAGACCTCGTTGACGATGTTGTTGGGGTCGGCGTAGTCCATCACCCAGCCCATCCGGTAGGCATTGTAGGTGCACTGCGCTCCCAGAGCGCCGGGCTCAGGGGTCGGCGTCACCTCAACGATTTTCTCGACCTCGACGGTCTTCTCGACCTCGACCTCTTTGACGACTTCCTTCTCGACCTCGACCGTCTTCACGACCTCAACGGTCTGGATAATCGTCTCCGGCTGTGCCGGGGCCGCGCATTGGGCTGCGATCATCAAAAGTACGACCAACACTCCAAACAGCGTCAGTGCCGTTTTCTTAGAAAACATGGCGTTTTCTCCTCCTTACATTGACTAAATAGATTGGTCGCCTGATGGAGCAAGCATCGCTGCTCACTCCGTTTTGTGATGTTATGATCACCTGACCGCTTAATCACCTCCTTTCACAGTGAGTGAATTGAGATTGTGCCAGTTTGCTGGCAAGGTGCAATCGCGGGCATGCCACATGGCGGAAGAGGTCGGATTTCAGGGTGCAGGGATGTGCCTGTGACAGACGGGCCAGGCCCGCCAACCGCCACTGCTGGCTCAAGGATGATGAGGAACATTCGTCAACAGGAGTAGCTCCCGTTTGGAGACTTAAACCCGAGGAAATGATATGGGAGTCTCCTTAAAGCCCAAAATCAGTATACCATGAGCCGGGAAGTCGGTCAAGGCATCTTCTCACATTTTTTCTTAGTCTTTGCCGTCACTCGTAGCCGGGAATGGCGGCAGGCCAGCGAAAGCAGGAACGACTGAAGTCGCCACGACGGGCATTTTTCAGACCCGCTCGGAACACAATGTGACGTTGTCAAGGTAGTTGTGGTTAGGGCGTCAATACAGGTGACAGGCAACCCAGTGATCACCGCCCAGGTCTCTGAACTCCGGGTCCACTTCTTTGCATATGTCCATCACCCGGGGACAGCGGGTGGAGAAGTTGCAGCCCGTGGGCGGGTTGGCCGGGCTGGGCACGTCGCCTTCCAAAATGATGCGCTGGCGTTTTTCTTCGATGACCGGATCGGGAATGGGCACAGCGCTCAGCAGGGCCTGGGTGTAGGGATGCAGGGGATTATTGTAGAGTTCGTCCCGGTCGGCCAGTTCGGCCAGCTTGCCCAGATACATCACTGCCACCCGGTCGCTGATGTGTCGCACCACGCTCAGGTCGTGGGCGATAAAGAGATACGTCAGGTTGAATTCGGCCTGCAAATCTTCTAACAGGTTGATGATTTGGGCCTGGATGGACACGTCCAGCGCCGAAATCGGCTCGTCACAGACGATGAACTCCGGGTTCACCGCCAGTGCCCGGGCCACGCCAATACGCTGGCGCTGACCGCCGGAGAATTCGTGGGGATAGCGGTTGACAAAGTAAGGATTCAACCCCACCACCCTCAATAGTTCCTGAACACGCTCCTGTCGTTCGGCTTTGGTGCGATAGATGTTGTGCACTTCCAGCGGCTCGCTGATGATGTTACCCACGGTCATGCGGGGGTTGAGAGAGGCGTAGGGGTCCTGGAAGATCATCTGCATTTGTCGCCGTTTGCGCCGCAACGCCTCACCCTTCAGCTTGGTGAGATCGTCTCCCTTGAAAAAGACGTGGCCTCCCGTGGGCCGGTAAAGTTGCAAAATAGCCCGTCCGGTCGTTGATTTGCCGCAGCCGGACTCGCCCACCAGCCCCAATGTTTCCCCTTTCTTGATGGAAAAGGAAATACCGTCCACAGCCTTGATGTCCCCCACGTGCCGCTGGATGATCAGCCCTTGTGTGATGGGGAAATACATCTTCAGGTCTTGGACGTCGAGCAGAATGTTGTTATCACTCATAACGTAGGTTCTCCTGTACGATAGCGTGGAGCGTGAAGCGTGGAGCGTAGAGCGTGATGGCGCTTGACGCTCTACGCTCTACGTTTCATCTGGTCGGCTGTGCTGTGGTAACGTCTATCCAGCAGGCCACTCTGTGATTTGGGGCCACCAGACGCAGAGGCGGATTCTCTGTCTCGCACCGATCAATCCGATAATTACAACGCGCATAAAAAGGACATCCTTCGGGCAGGGCGATCAAATCGGGGGGCAATCCCTCGATAGAAACCAGCCGCCGCCCCCGCTCTGCGTCCAACCTGGGGAGGGAACCGAGCAAGCCAATGGTATAAGGGTGACGCGGATCGCCGTACAGATCCTTCACCCCCGCTTCCTCGACGAAGAAGCCGGCGTACATCACTGCCACCCGGTCGGCCAGGCCGGCGACCACCCCCAGGTCGTGGGTGATCCAGATGATGGCCATGCCGATCTCGTCTCGCAGTTTCTTTACCAGGTCCACGATTTGCGCCTGGATGGTCACGTCCAGGGCAGTGGTCGGCTCGTCGGCGATGAGGATTTGCGGGTTGCAACTCAGCCCCATGGCAATCATCACCCGCTGACGCATACCGCCCGAAAACTGGTGGGGGTAGTCGTCAACCCGATCCGCAGCCGAGGGAATACCCACCATCTCCAACAGCTCAATGGTTCGCTGACGCGCCTCGGACTTGCTCATCCCCATGTGCAATTCCAACGCTTCTCCCACCTGTCGCCCAATGGTCAGCACCGGGTTGAGCGAGGTCATCGGGTCCTGGAAGATCATGGCGATCTTGTTGCCCCGCACCGAGCGCATTTCGTCGTCGCTGATCTTCATCAGGTCTACGCCTTCGAACAGTGCCTCGCCGCCCACGATCTTGCCTGGGGGCATTGGAATCAGGCGCATCAGCGACATCACGCTGACGCTTTTGCCGCAACCGCTTTCTCCCACAATGCCCAGCGTTTCCCCTTCGTTCAGATCATAAGAGATGCCATTGACGGCCTGAACCACACCATCTTGGGTGAAGAACTGGGTCTTAAGACCTCTCACCTCGAGTACAGTTGTCATGCAATCCTCCTTGCTTGCCACATTAATCAAGTTGCGGATTCAGGGCCTCGTTCAAGCCGTCGCCCAGGAAATTGAAGGCCAGAACGATGGCCACCAGCACAGCAGCCGGGATGAACAACAGGGGCCAGAGTTCGGTGCGCCAGTAGCCGTAGTATTGAAAAAGCATCGCCCCCCAACTGGGATTGGGCGGTTGCAGACCAATGCCCAGAAAGCTGAGGGTTGCTTCCGACAGGATAACGCCGCCAATGCCTCCCGACACAGCCACGATGACGGGTGGCATCGCATTGGGCAGTAGATGCCGCCACATAATCCGCCAGGTTGGCACACCGGTAGCCTGGGCTGCCAGGATGTAGTCGCGCCTCTTGAGCGAAAGCAATTGCCCCCGAATCAGCCGGGCCAGCCCGGGCCAGCCCACCAGCCCCAGCGCGATGATGACCACCAGATAATCCACGTAGCCGGAGCGGGCCAGTTCGCGCAATCCAATGGCTTTGACCCAGGCGATCAACCCCGGCTTGATGGTGGCAGCGATGAAGAAAACAAACAGCAAACCGGGGAAGGCAAAGAGCACGTCGCCCAGGCGCATGATCAACGTGTCTACCCAGCCCCCCAGATAACCGGCGAGGGCTCCGAAGAAGGTGCCCAGGGCCAGCCCAAAGCTGGTGACGGTGATAGACACGAAGGCCGCCGACCGGGCTGCCCAAACGATCCGGCTGAACACGTCGCGCCCCAGTTCATCGGTGCCCAGCAGATGTTCGCGACTGGGACCGGCGCGCACGTTCTCCAGATCAATTTTGTCGTATTCATAAGGTGCAATCAACGGCGCAAAGATGGCCGTGAAGTACATCAGGCCGATGATCACCAGCCCCACCATTGCCGGGCGGTTGCGCCGCAGGCGATGCCAGACGTCGCCCCACAGTGTTCGCCGGGGCCGAAATATCTTACCTTCCGTCTCTGGCCGTAAACCGGCTCTGGCTTGTGCACTCATCTGTTCGCGGTTCCTGACCCCACAGGGGTGCTCACCTATCCGAGGACGGCGTCCACGGCCAGTTCCCGGTCGGGAAGGGCCTGGGGGGAAAGGCGTTGACCGTGTTCCATCCGCTGGACTTCTTTGTATCCCTCTGGTGAAGGTTTCCGATAGACCTGGATGCACGCTTCGGCCAGGTCTACCAGCCAGACTTCGAGGATGCCGGCCCGCGCGTACAGGGGCACTTTCATCTCCCGGTCGTACGCGGCAGAGGTCTCGGCCACCTCCACCACCAACAACACGTCCTCCGGCTCCGGGTGGGCGCGGGCGTAGAAATCGTCGCGCGGCTGAAGCAAGGCCAGGTCGGGCTGCGGCTCCGAATATTGGCCCAGACGAATGGGACTTTGAACCCTGACGATAACGTGCCCTCCCGCCCACTCAGAGAAGAGGCGATTGAGTCGGTCCACGCAAGCCGCATGACGGCTGCCAATGGGAGCCATTTCTACAACCTCGCCCTCGATCAGCTCCACCCGGTCATCCTCGGAGAAGATGCCGGCCTTGGCCATCTGGTAGTATTCTGTCACCGTGAAAAGTCGCTTCATCACCTGAGCAGCCATCACACACCTCGCTGCACTAAGCCTGTCGGATTCGTGGGTCTACCACGCCGTAGAGCAGATCGGCCCATAAATTGCCCAGGGCATAGGCCACTGCCACCAGCAGGGTGACGGTGATGATGACCGGATAATCCCGCCCGCCCAGCGCCTCGAAGGCGAATTGTCCTATGCCGGGGATGCCAAAGATAGTCTCGGTGAGGAATGTCCCCTCCACCAGGCTGCCCAGCAGGAAACCCAGGATGGTCAGCAAGGGAATCAAGGCGTTACGCAGCGCGTGGACGGTGACGACCGTCATTTCGTGCAGGCCCTTGGCTCGCGCAGTGCGGATGTAATCTTGCCCCATCACCTCCAGCATCCCCGCCCGGGTCTGTCGGGCGAAGACGGCCATCGGCCCAATGGAGAGGAGCAAAACCGGCATCACCGCACTGCGGCTGAAGATGCCGTCCCAACCTCCCGGTGGCAGCACCGGAATTGTTCGGGCGAAGAGGAAAAGCAAAATGGGGCCGGCCACGAAGACCGGAACCGCCCGTCCAAACACGACCCCGAAGACCACCAGCCGGTCTATCAACTCCCCCCGCCGCAAGGCGGCGATCACCCCCACGGCGATCCCAACCGAGACGCCGATGAACGACGAGGCAACGTTGAGCTGAATGGTGACCGCCAGGCGAGGAATCAACAGGCGTAACACCGGTTGATTGCGATATTTGATGGATTCGCCAAAGTCGAGACGAGCAACTCGTTCCAGGTATTTGAGGTATTGAACCCCAAACGGTTGGTCAAGGCCGTATTCGTGCGCCAGTTGGGCAGCCACTTCGGGATCGTAGTTCTGGCCCATCAAGGCCACGATGGGATCGGCCGGCCCGTAATAGCCCAGGGCGAAGGTAATGAACGAGACGATAATCAACAATACGGGCAGCCACAACAATCGCCGGACGATGTAGGCCAGCATTTGGGCAGCCTCTCCCTATCGCTCCAGATAGTAGTATTGATACCTGGGTATCACCATCGGCGGCAGGTAGGCATCCTTAACGTACGGCTTGACGAGCCAGTATTCCACCTGGTAGAAGAGGGGGACCCAGGGGGCTTCGTCGATCACGATTTGCTCCACCTGGCGATAGAGGGCCTTGCGTCGTGCCGGGTCTTCTTCACCGGCCGCCTCGTCCAGTAGCTTGTCCACGTCGGGGTTGCAATAGCCCGTGTGATTTTGCAAACTGCCGCAACGGAAGAGAATGTCGAGAAAATCGTGCGGGTCGGGGTAGTCGGCGATCCAGCCAGCCTGCCCGCCCCACATTTGGTTGGTGCTGTTTGGATCGTTCAAATCGCTGAGGAAGGTGGCCCAATCGGTCTGTTGAATCTCGATCTGCACTCCCAGGTTTTCTTTGTAGGAGGCGACAATAGCTTCGATGATGCGACCGGTAGCGCCGCCCGCGCCGATGGTGTAGAAGGTGATGTCGGGGAACTCGCTCACGTCACCGTATTTCGACTCGGCGATGAGTTGCCGCGCCTTCTCCGGGTCGTATTCCAGTGGCTTCAAGTCGGGGTTGTCGTAATTGGGCATTGAAGGGGGGACGATGCCCCAGGCCACCGGCACTGTCTTTTTATAAACCACGTTGATGATGCGCTCGCGGTCCAGGGCATAGTTGAAGGCCTGGCGTACTTTCACGTCGTCGAAGGGGGGCTGATTCACGTTCAGGCCAATGTAAAAGACGCTGATGGTGTCGACGATGTGCAGTTCTTCGCTGAGCGGATTGGTGGGGTCGGTGACGCGCTCGATGTCGTTCAGGCCGACGGGCGTCATGTCCAGCTCCCCCTGCTCATACATCACCATCGCCGAGCCACCCGACAGGAGAAAATTGATGCGCTCCAGTTTTGGCTTTGGCTCACGATAGTAGTTTTCGTTGCGTTCCAGCACGATGCGTTCGCCGAAACGGAACTCGACCAGTTTAAAGGGACCGGTGCCGTTGGGGTTGTCGGTCCAGGTGCGCCCGCCGCGCTCGACGTTCTCGCGGTCCAGCACGTAGCCGGTGGGATAGGTCAGCTTCGACAGGAAATAGGCCCGGGGGCGATCGATGGTGATCTCCAACGTGTAGTCGTCAACCACCTGCACACCCGCCACCTCGTCGGCCTTGCCGCGCAATTTATCCCGGCAGCCGATGATGTCGCCTAGATAGGTGTCGGCGGTGGTGGAACGGGTGCGGAAATCACAAGCGCGCTCGAAGGACCATTTGAAGTCCTGAGCGCGCACCGGTTTGCCGTTGTGAAACCGGGCGTTTTGGCGGAGGAAAAAAGTGTAAACGGTGCCGTCGTCGCTCACTTCCCAACGCTCGGCCAGATCGGGCACGATGTTCAGATCCCGGTCAAAGGTGACCAGTCCGCTGAAAATCTCTACCACGTATTCGGCTGAGGTGGCGTCGCCGCTCAGGTGCGGGTCAAGGGTGGGAGGGTCGCCGCCCGGCACGTTGAGGACCTGGTCGCCGGAGGGTGTCACCCCCTTTTCTGGCGTCTCGACCGGCTCGGGCGTTTTGGCCTGGGGGGCAGCACCGGACTCGCCGCCACCCCCTTCACCGGCGACCGTCGTCGCCTGTTCGGTGCTCATCAGTTGACCCAGAATGGTGCTTCCACCCACAACGGCCACCAGACAGGTGGCCCCCAAACAAACCAATAGAATTACGGCAACCAGGGGTACCCAACGACTCTCTCTAGACACGTTTCTCTTCTCCTGCGGATCTACACCGATCCTTTATAAAGCATGTCAAAATTGCACTATTCGTCAACCCCACCGCCCAAAGATCGGGTGGCCGGGCGGCGTGCTGCCATTAGAGTTGTTCCTTTGTGCTGAGGTGACAGGCACTTGTAGAGAGCACTTTCGCCTGAACGTGGCCATGAATACCGGCGAAGCTTTGAGACATCCACCGCAAGTAAACGCGACTGAAGTCGCCCCTACAGGGCCTTCGGCCGCAAAGCCCGCCTACGCGGGCTAAAAAACCAGTCCACGCAGGTGGACTTCGCGGCGGAAGGCCAGGGGACAGGCAATTGCCAAAAAACAGAGGGTGAACGATTACTTTTCTCTTCTTTGGATGGGCGCTTATGGCGCTCAGTATTGTAAGAGCAAACCAGCAAAAAGTCAAAATAAATTGGGTGTGGCTAAAATCTGCAGGAGGTAGTAGCGACTTTTGCGCTTTTTCAAATTGTTGTACCGATCTTGGACATTCTTCCGCTCACCGGGCGACCAGGTCCCGCGCCGGAATGGAATGGGGATGCGGAGCACGCTCGGTCTGTTCCGGCCCTGCCAGGGCGTCCGTAGTCCGTAGCCCCGGAATCCCCATTCCTCGGTCTGTTCCGGCCCTGTCAGGGCGTCCGTAGTCCGTAGCCCCGGAATCCCCATTCCTCGGTCTGTTCCGGCCCTGTTAGGGCGTCCGTAGTCCGTAGCACCGGAATCCCCATTCCGGTGCTCCCCTCTCCCCGAGCGCAAGGTGAATAGTTTGACAATGTCGTGTTACCGTAGAAACTGTCATTGCGAGGAGCAGGGCGACGACCTGTGCCCCGAACGGGGTAAGCAATCCCCGTCGTTGACAGCAATGGCAGCTTGGAGATTGCTCCCCGACACTTGCGTGCGGTGCAAGTGTCGCTCCGCTCGCAATGACAAAACATGCCATTGTCAAGATAGTTACGTTACCACAATTTGTTGATCTTCAACAGTCGCCGGATTTGGATGGCCCTCCTCGCAATCGCCTGGCCAGTGTCTCGGGCACCTGCCCTGTTTTTGAGAGGAGTTCCAGGGCTGCCTGGGGGTCGAAGGGCGCTTCAGGTTCCTCCTCCTGGAGCGCGGGGGCCGGGGGCGTCTCCTCTTCCTCTTCTTCTTCCTCCTCTGCTGCCAGGTCCAGCATCGTCTCCACCACTGCCTCCACCGCGTCCACGATGTCGGGCAGGTTGGCGATGGGCAGAGCGCCGGCCTCGATGAGTGACCGGTTGCCGGCCGCCGCCGGCTCGACCTCCGGCGTCACGTCCCAAACGTAGACCGCTTTACCCAGCCGCAGCGCCTCATCCGCCAGTTCCCGGGCCACGCCTCTCTCGCCCACGGCGACTGCAAACATGGCATCCACCAGCCCGGCGATGAGCTTGTTGCGGGCTTTTGCCTGGGCTTCGGTGAATCTGGCCTCGGGGTGAAAGGGGCTGAGCAGCAACACTCCGCCCCGCTCAATGGCGGTCGCTGTGTCGTGGGCAGGGCTGAACGCGCCGATGCCCATTGGCAGCACGGCGGCTGCCCGTCCCCCCTCCGCCGACAGCGCTCCCTCGAAGGCGGCCTGCCCCACACCTTTGCCCAGCCCGGTGACCACGACCAGCCCTTCCTCGGCCAGCAGTCTCGCCAGTTCGCGGGCAAAGCCAACGGTGTCTGCGCCGGCCTCTTGCGATCCAATCACCCCCGCCGACGGTTGGCCCAGCACCCCCACGTCGCCGCGGCAAAAGAGGAGCAGCGGTTGCATCGTTGGCGGCAGCGAGCGGATGAGGGCACGCGGGTAGCGCGGGTCGGCGCGGGTGACGAGCTGCACGCCGTCGTCTGCCAGGCGCGCCAGCCAGTCCGCCTGCTCCGAGACACGCCCGGCGGCAGCGGTCACCCGCCCCGCCTCCTCGGCCGAGAGGCCAAGCCGGGCGGCTATCTCTGCCGGGGGCAGTTCAAACAGCGCCGATAGGGGCTGCCTCCCCTCCAGACACCAGGTCGTGACAATCGCTTTAACGCGGGTCAACTTGAGGCCGCTGGCGTAGGCCAGGGCCAGCCAAAAGGCGGGTTCTGGGGGTTTTATCATAGAGATAGTCTCCTGTTGCGCCTTGAGCCAGGCACAAACGCGGTTGAAACCGCTCCTGCAGGCCTGACGGCCAGGCGTCCACGGGAGGTGGACGCCAGCGCGTCGGCGCAGGCCGACGCCTCGGCCTGGGGCCTTCAGGCGCGACATTAGTTGCTATCGCCTGATGCCGGGCCAGATAAAAGACGCATCCTGCCATAGAAATTGAAATGCACCCGTTAAGGTAGGTGATAACTTGGCTTGGCCGAGGTCCTTCTGATGCAAGGTGGCGAAGGCTTTGATTTCGACAATGACTTTATCTTCAACGATGAAATCCGGGATGTAGTATCCCACCAGCCGCCCTTCGTCATAGACCTCCAGATTCTTCTGCGGCTCGAACGACAATCCCACTTTCTCGAACTCGGCCTCCAGCGCCCGTTGGTAGACGTCCTCCTTGTGACCCGGTCCCAGCCGACGGTGGCGCGCCATAGCCGCCCCAATGATGCGGTAAGTCAAGTCTTCGTGGGGGCCTTTCACCTTCTTGCTCATAGGATTGCCTCCACCTCGCACGACACGGATTTGCACACGGATACACGGAGGCGTTGGTTCCTTGCTGGCGGGGAATCCGTGCATCCGTGACCGAAATCCGTGTCGTGCCCCTCTATTTCCTCTTTAGTTCTCTGTCCTCCCACCGCACTTTCGCCACTTTGGGCGCGTGCCCCGTCAGCGCGCGGACCATCGCCGCCAGCGCCTCCGGCTGGCCACTGGTGAAGAAACGGTGCTCGACGGCGCCCGCTTCGCTCGCCCCCAGCCCCTCCCGCAGCAACACCCGCTCCACCTGCCGGACGACGGCCGCCGCCGGGTCGATGACCGACACCCCTTCGGGCACGACACGCCGGATGACCGGCAGCAGGAAGGGGTAGTGGGTGCAGCCCAGGGCAATCTGATCCACCCCGGCATCGATCATCGGCTGAAGATACTCGCGCAGCAACGCTTCGGTCTCCGGTGTGTCGGCCTGGCCCGCCTCGACGCGCTCCACCAGTCCCTCCCCCACCCCCACGTGGACCGTGACTCCGTTGGCGTGGCGCGCAGACGTGTTGCGGAAGAGGTCGCCGTTCACCGTCCCCGCCGTCGCCAGCACGCCGACGTGGCCGGTCTTCGTCCGTTGGGCGGCCGGCTTGACCGCCGGCTCCATGCCCACAATTGGCACGTCGAACTCGGCCCGCAGCGCCTGCAACGCCGCCGCCGAAGCGGTGTTGCAGGCGACGACGACGATCCCCGCCCCCTGCTCAATCAAAAAACGGACGATGCCCCGCGAGAAACGCCGGATTTCCTCCGGCGGGCGCGGCCCGTAAGGGCAATGAGCACTGTCGGCCAGATACGTCGTCGGCCGGTGGGGCATGCGTCGCACCAGCTCTCGCCACACCGACAGCCCCCCCACCCCCGAGTCGAACAGGCCAATGCGAAGTTCAGTCTTCATCGTAACTGCTCAGACTCCAGTAGTAACCTTCTCTTCATTTTCCAATCCCCGGTCTTCAGGTAGTGTCCCCGTTGAGCGCTGATGATGTTTGGGAGCGCGAGGGCTTGCCCTCTCCCTTCCCCCAACCCCCTCCCTCTCCCAATTTGGGAGAGGGAGGGGGTACAGGCGGGGGTGGGTGAGGGCTTTGCCTCCTCTCGCCGCCAACACGCAAGAGGGAGATTACCAATCCTCAATCTCTAATCTCCCTCTAATCTCCACCCGCCTGTTTTGGCACGCCTCCACAAAAGCCAGGAACAAGCGCCGCGCTGTCTCCTGGCTGGCAACCAGCTCTTCTGGGTGCCATTGCACGCCGATGGCAAAAGGGTGACGAGGGACCT